>CAVGKN010000010.1:0-11939 GCA_963629855.1 Lachnospiraceae bacterium | reverse complement strand
GCATGGCGGGGCTTGGCGGACGCCTCGCGATGAAACTCTTCACGAACTCCCTGCGGAAGGCCGACGTGCGCAGCGCGGAGTCCGTCGATCTCTTCATCGCCAACTCGCATTTCATCGCCGACCGCATCAAGCGCGTCTACGGACGCGACGCGAAGGTCGTCCATCCGATGGTCAACTACGACTTCTTCTCGCAGGGGCATTACGAGAAGCAGGGCTATTATCTCCTCGCCGGACAGAACGTCTCCTACAAGCATCCCGAAATCGCCGTCGCGGCGTGTCTGCGCATGAATCGCAGACTTGTCGTCGTCGGCGCGGGAACCGAGCAACTGCAGAAGCTCGCGAACGGCAACCCGCTCGTCACGTTCAAGGGGCGTGTCAGCGACGAAGAGCTGCGCCGTGCCTATGCCGAGGCGCGTGCGCTGCTCTTCCCTGGTCTTGAGGACTTCGGCATCGTCCCGCTTGAGGCGCAGGCCGCCGGCACGCCCGTCATCGCCTACGGACGCGGCGGCGCGCTGGAGACGGTCGTCGATGGGAAGACGGGGCTCTTCTTCGGCGAGCAGACGGTCGAGTCGCTCTGCGCGGCGATCGAGACGTTCGAGGCGAAGTCTGCCTCGTTCGATCCGACCGACTGCCGCGCCCGCGCCGCCGGTTTCACCCCTGCCAGATTCCGCTCCGCCTTTCTCGGCTCCCTGGCCTGACGTCCGGCATGCCTCCTTCCTGACGAAAATATGGTATAATTACAGTTTTCTTTTCTGTTACACATCAGGTCTCAAAGGCAACCGTCATGAAACCGATTCTGCTTTCGGGAACTGCGGCCTACTCGCAGTTCCGTCTCGATGCGCTCCGCGCCGCGCTGGGCGCCGTTGCGCCCGCCTTCTCGCATGCCGACATTTCGGCCACGTGGGTGTATGCCCTGCTGCCCCAGGGGGAGGGTCCCGACGTCGACACCTGCGCGCGCGCCGTGCTGCTGCTGAGCGCCACGGGCGACGAACCGGCGCTGGGCGCGGGCGACTTCTACGTGACGCCGCGCAAGGGCACGATCTCGCCGTGGAGCTCCAAGGCCACCGACATCTTCCGCAACTGCGGGCTCGTGGGCATCGCGCGCGTGGAGCGCGGCATCCGCTTCCACGTGGTCGATGCGCAGGGTGCGCCGCTCGACCTCGGCGACGCGCGCCTTGTGAACGCGCTGCACGACCGCATGACCGAAGGCGTCTACACCTCGCTCGACGATCTCTTCGACTGCCCGCCGCCGCGGCCCGGGCGCACGTTCGACGTGCTCGCGCGCGGCGTGGACGCGATCCGCGAGGCGAACACGGAGCTGGGCCTCGCCATCAGCGAGCCCGAGATGCAGTATCTCGCCGAAAGTTTCCGCGCCGCCGGGCGCAACCCCACCGACACCGAGCTCGTGATGTTCGGCCAGGTCAACTCCGAGCACTGCCGCCACAAGATCTTCGGCGCGAAGTTCATCATCGACGGCCAGGAGATGCCCGACTCCCTCTTCGGCATGATCAAGAACACGCACAAGAAGCACGGCAAGGGCACGCTTGTGGCGTACAAGGACAATTCGTCCGTTGTGGAGGGCTTCGAGACGGAGATGTTCGTGCCGCGCGCCGACCACGCCTACGCCTTCAAGAAGGTGCAGCTCGACCAGCTCATGAAGGTGGAGACGCACAACCACCCCACGGCGATCTCGCCCTTCCCGGGCGCGGCCACGGGCGTGGGCGGCGAGATCCGCGACGAGGCGGCCACGGGCAGCGGCTCGCGCACGGTTGCCGGCATCTGCGGCTTCATGGTGAGCGACCTGCACATTCCCGGCTTCCCGCAGCCGTGGGAGCGCGAATACGCCGAGTTCCCGAAGCGGCTCGCCACGCCGCTCGCGATCATGACGGAAGGCCCGCTCGGCGGCGCCGCGTTCGGCAACGAGTTCGGCCGGCCGCAGCTCACGGGCTTCTTCCGCACGTACGAGGGCGAGGTGGCGGGCGTCCACCGCGGCTACCACAAGCCCATCATGCTCGCGGGCGGCCAGGGCGTGATCACGCGCAGCCAGGTGGAGAAGAAGGCCGTGCCCGTGGGCGCCTACATCGTGCAGATCGGCGGGCCCGCGATGCGCATCGGCCTCGGCGGCGGTGCCGCGTCCTCCATGATGACGGGCACGAACGACGAGGCGCTCGACTTCAACAGCGTGCAGCGCGGCAACGCGGAGATGCAGCGGCGCTGCCAGGGCGTGATCAACGCCTGCGCGGCGATGGGCCGCCAGAATCCGGTGCTCTCGATCCACGACATCGGCGCGGGCGGCCTCTCGAACGGCTGCCCCGAGCTCGTGGAGGCCACGGGCGGCCGCTTCCGGCTGCGCCTCGTGCACAACGAGGAACCGTCGATGAGCCCGATGGAGATCTGGTGCTGCGAGGCGCAGGAGCGCTACGTGCTCGCGCTGCGGCGCGACGCGCGCGACATGTTCGAGGCGCTGTGCGCGCGCGAACGCTGCCCCGTCGCCTTCATCGGCGAAGCCACCGGCGACGGCCGCCTCGTGCTCGAAGACGAGCACTTCCACGACAAGCCGATCGACATGGACATCAAGGTGCTGCTCGGCAAGCCGCCCCGCATGGTGCGCGACGTCACGCGCGTGTCCACGCCCCACGAGCCGCTGCGCATCTACCAGGACGCCACGCCGCAGGAGGCGCTCTTCCGCGTGCTGCATCTGCCCGCGGTGGCCGACAAGACCTTCCTCGTCACGATCACCGACCGTTCCGTCACGGGCCTCGTGGCGCGCGACCAGATGGTGGGTCCCTACCAGCTGCCCGCCGCCGACTGCGCCGTGACCACGATGGGCTACAAGACGCATCGCGGCCAGGCGATGGCCACGGGCGAGCGCACACCCGTGGCGCTGCTCGACGGCCCGGCCTCCGCGCGCCTCGCCATCACCGAGGCCATCCTGAACCTCGCCGGTGCGGACTGCGCCTCGCTCGCCAACGTGCGCCTCTCCGCGAACTGGATGGCGCCGTGCGGCGAACCCGGCGAAGACGCGAACCTCTACGACACCGTGCGCGAGGCCGGCCTGAACTTCTGCCCCGACCTCGGCATCTCGATTCCCGTGGGCAAGGACTCGTGCTCGATGCACACCACGTGGACCGACTCGAAGGGCCAGGCGCATCGCCAGGTGGCGCCGCTCTCGCTCGTGGTCTCCTCGTTCGCGCCCGTGGAGGACGTCACGCGCACGCTCACGCCGGATCTCAAGACACCGTGCGACCCCGAGAGCGGCCAGCCGTGCGGCACCACGCTGCTCTACGTGGATCTCGGCCACGGCGCCAACCGCCTCGGCGCCTCGTGCCTCGCGCAGGTCTACAACCAGCTCGGCAACGACCACGCCGACGCGGACGCAACAAGCGTGAAGGCGTTCTTCCGCGCGATGCAGAAGATCGTCGCCAACCGGCTCGCCCTCGCCTATCACGACCGCAGCGACGGCGGCCTCGTCGTCACGCTCGCCGAGATGGCGATCACGGGCGGCCGCGGCCTCACGGTGCAGCTGCCGGACGGCGACGCGCTCTCCGTGCTCTTCAGCGAGGAGCCCGGCGCCGTGCTGCAGGTGCTCGACAGCCACCTCGCCGAAGTGCGCAACTACTTCCGCATGGCGGGCCTCGAAGACGACGTGCACGTGATCGGCATGCCGACCGAAGACCGCACCTTCACGGTCAGCGTGGGCTTCCGCCGCGTGATCTCCACCACGGTCTCGGAACTGCGCCGCGCCTGGAGCGAGACAACCTTCCACATGCAGGCGCTGCGCGACAATCCCGTCACCGCCAAGGAGGAATACGACAACGGCCTCGACGAGACGGATCCCGGCCTCAGCTACATGCTCACATACGATCCCGACGCCAAGGTCAAGACCGCCCGCGGCGCCGGGAAGCCGCGCGTCGCCATCCTGCGCGAACAGGGCGTGAACGGCCACATCGAAATGGGCGCCGCCTTCGCGCTCGCCGGCTTCGAGAGCGTGGACGTGCACATGACCGACCTCCTCGCCGGCCGCGTGGATCTCGCGGACTTCAAGGGCCTCGTCGCCTGCGGCGGCTTCAGCTACGGCGACGTGCTCGGCGCCGGCTCGGGCTGGGCGCGCTCGATCCTCTTCAACCGCAGGCTCAAGGCGATGTTCAAGGCGTTCTTCCACCGGCGGGACACCTTCTCGCTCGGCGTGTGCAATGGCTGCCAGATGCTCTCGCAGCTGAAGGAGCTCATCCCCGGCGCCGAGGCGTGGCCGACGTTCCATCGCAATCTCTCGGAGCAGTTCGAGGCGCGCTTCTGCACGCTCGAGGTGCTCGACTCGCCCTCGATCTTCTTCCGCGGCATGGAAGGCAGCCGCGTGCCGATCGCCGTCGCGCACGGCGAGGGGCGCGTGGAGTTCGCCGACCCCGCCGACGCCGCGAAGGCCAAGGCCGCGCTGCGCTACGTGGACGGCCGCGGCCGCGCCACCGAACGCTACCCGTGGAACCCGAACGGCAGCGCCGGCGGCCTCACCGCCTTCACGTCGAAGGACGGCCGCGCCACGATCATGATGCCGCATCCGGAGCGCGGCTTCCGCGCCTGCCAGCTCTCCTACGCCGGAGATTCCTTCCCCGGCGAGTGCGGCCCGTGGATGCGCATGTTCCGCAACGCCTACACGTTCGCGGTGGAAGGAGACGGCGAATGACGACCCCAGAGGAAACGCCCGCCGGGACGCCATCCTTCGAGGAGAGCCTGCGCCGCCTGGAGAAGGTGGTGAAGGAGATGGAGAGCGGCGAGCTGCCGCTCGACGAGATGATGAAGCGCTTCGAGGAAGGCCGCGCGCTCGTGGCCGCGTGCAACACGTCGCTGGCGGCCATCCGCCAGCGCGTGGAGGAAACGCTCAAGAAGCCGGAGTGAGCGCGGCGGCGTGCCCATGAAACTGCTGGTCGTCGATGTCGGAAACACGTCCACGGCCGTGGGGCTCTGGTCCTGCGGCCGCGTGTCGCGCGTGGCGCATTGCGATGGCGATCTGGAGGAGGCGCGCGCGGCGGCGCAGCGCGTGGCGGCGCGCGGCGAGGTGGAAGGACTCGCCTACCTGAGCGTGGTGCCGCGCGTGGACGCCGCGTGGCGGCGCTTCGCGAAGACGATGCTCGGCGTGCCGTTCGTGGCGGTGGACCATCGTCTCGTCGGCGCCGCGCACGGCTACGCGGGGCTCGAACTCGACTACCCGCATCCCGAGACCATTGGCGCGGATCGCCTGGCGGACGCCGCGGCCGCGCTCGACCGCTACGGCGCACCCGTGCTCGTGTGCGACTTCGGCACGGCGTTCACCGCGGCCGTCGTCACGGAAGACCGCGTGTGGCGCGGCGGCGTGATCGCGCCCGGCTTCCCGCTCATGCGCGACTACCTCTACGAACGCACCGCGAAGCTGCCGCGCCTCCGGATCGGAGGCCGCTGCCCGCGCATCGGCCGCACCACGGAGGAGGCCATGCGCTTTGGCGCCTACGTGGGCTACCGCGGCATGGTGCGCGAAATCGTGACCACGCTCTCGCAGAACTTCAACACCACGTTCAATCTCGTGGCAACGGGCGGTTTCGCGAAGTGGGTGCTCCGCGACGTGGGCATGCCCTTCACCATCGACCCCACGCTCACCCTCCACGGAGCCGGGCTGCTCGCGAATGCGAGATTAAAAGTTAAAAGTTAAAAGTTAAAAGTTAGAAGGTGAACATGAGACACATGCTTCTGGCGCTGGGTCTGCTCGCGTGCGCGGGCTGCGGACTCTTCTGGGACGATCCCTACGTGACGGTGACGACCTCGCCGCTCAACTGGATTGAGATCCACTACTATAACGCGAACCGCGAGCCCATCCGGCGCGAGACGGTGCGCATCAACGGCACGGGCTTCATCGAGGTGAAGGCCGGCACGTCGCGGCGCGTCTCGGACAGCTTCGCGAAGTCCATCACCGACGCCACGTGGGGTGACTACCACACGCAGAACTACTACGTGGATCCGAACCACGTGTGCGAAGTCTTCCAGGATCTCGTGAACGCGGGGCTCTTCGACCGCGACAAGATGTTCCATTCCACGCGATATCCATCGCCCGGACGCTTCATCGCCGTGCGCGCGGCCATCGACAACAAGACCTACTCCGAACCGCAGAACGTGTTCGAGGAAGATCCCGAGCTCGCCGAACGCCTCTACAACGTGGTGCGCGAATTCAAGAGGCCCACGCTCGGGCGCAAGCGCGGCATCAACGTCGACCGCCCGAAGACGGACGACGAGAAAAAGTCGGACGAGAAGACGGACGACGCGAAGAAGGCGGAGGCGGCGCCATGAAGCGCGTGGGCGTGATTGGCGCGGGGCGCTTTGGTCTGTCGCTGGCGCGCGCGCTCGCGGAGTCGGGCACGGAGGTGCTCCTGTTCGAGCGCAACGGCGCGCGCGTGCAGCAGGCGCTCGAGGTCGTGGCGGAGTCCGTGCAGGGCGACGCCACGGTGGCGAAGAACCTGGAGGAGGCGGGCGTGGGCGAGTGCGACCTCGTGGTGGTGGCGATCGGCTCCAACATCGAGGCCTCCACGCTCGCGCTCGCGAACTGCAAGGAGATGGGCGTGCCGCTCGTCTATGCCAAGGCCTCGAGCGAACTGCATGGCCGCATCCTGCTCAAGCTGGGCGCGGACAAGGTGATCTATCCGGACCGCGACAGCGCGCATCGCCTCGCGCACGCGATCGCAAGCGGCGGCGCGTTCGACCTGCTCGAGATTTCGGAAGGCTGCTCGATCGCGGAGATCGACGTGCCGGCCTCCTGCGCGAACAAGACGCTCGCGCAGGCGGATCTGCGCAAGAAGACGGGCGTGACGGTGCTCTGCGTGCGCCGGCTCGACGAGAACCCGAAGAAGCCGCGGACCGTGCTCATCCCCGGCCCGAACGACCAGATCCACGCGGACGACAAGCTCATCGTGTTCGGCACACGCAAGCAAATCGACGCCGTCAACGGAAGGTGATAATGGTGGCGCGGGGAAAGACGCCGCGCGCGTAGAGGGCGGCCGCGCCGCCCACCGCGCTTGAATAGGGCACGGTGACGCCCTTCACGTGGATGGCCCAGTGCGCCGCGGGGGCATCGGCAATGCGTACGCCCTCCACCGTATTCGTGTGGTCGCCACCTGCGATGCCGTTGCCCCACCAGACCACGCCCGTCGTCTCGTTCGACACCACGAGGTCAAGGTCGTTGACGAGCATCTTGACGGCGCTGAGATCGCCCGGGTAGTCGATCCACGCAAGCTGCACGTCGAGCGGCGCACGGCGCGTGGTCGTCACGCGCACCACATGGTCGCTCGCCTGATCAAACGGGATGCGATCAAAGCAGCGGATTGAACGATTCGAGGGATAGAGGCTCTCGCCCACATCCACGCGCCCCCAGCCCTGGCGGTTGTTCGGCGCCGTCTCCACGCCGTCGCCATCGCTGCAGTCCGCATTCTCGAAGACCGAGAGATCCTGTGCACCGCCCGTGAGGAGGGCCTTCACGAGCGCGGCCGTGGGCGCATCGATGCCGCGCCGCGTGCGCAAATCCTCGCGCACCAGCGCTGCCGCGCCCGCCACAAGCGGCGTCGCCATCGAAGTGCCGCCATTGTAAAAGTAATGTTCATTTGTATTTGAATTTTCGCCACAGGCGTCCCACCCCAGACTCGTCGACGGCGAAACCATCGTCGTGCGCGTGGAGAGGATCATCGTGCCGGGTGCGCACACGTCCGGCTTGATGCGGCCGTCTCCCGTCGGACCGCGAGAGGATCCTACATAGATCTCCGCCGGATTGTCGGCGAGATAGGCGTAGGCGGTCAGATTCGTACGCAGCGATTCCGTCGCGCCCACGGCAATGACATTCTTCGCGGTGGCAGGATCACAAATCGTAAAGTCACCCAAATTCCCACTATTCCCCGCCGCGAACACGGCCACGTTTCCCGGATGCTGCCAGAGGTACAGGTCAATGCCCGCGCATTCAGACGTGTAGGAGCCATCAGGATAGATGCCCCAGCTTTCGGAGGCGATGCGCGAGGGGAAGTTGGTCTCGTCGGGACGGAACATTTGCTCACACGTCACATTCCCCACAAGAAGTTTCCCATTGAAAGCGCCCTGCCACACATAGAGGCGCGCACCGTGGGCGACGCCGCGAATCTGGCCGTCCGACAATGCGCCCGAACCGACGAGCGAACCGGCGACGTGCGTGCCATGGCCAATGAAGTCGGATGCGCTGCAGCCGGAAACCGTGCGGATGGCGCACACGCGGTTCGAGAAGTCGGGCATGAGGGTGTCGAGGTTGCCCGTGTCGAGGCCCGTGTCGAGCAGGGTGATGATTTCGCCCGCGCCCGTGAGACCGTGCGCGTTCCAAAGGGTGCGCGCATTGAGGAGCCCGGCGTTGACCGCCACGTCGTTGAGCAGACGCGCGAGCGCGTAGGGTTCGATCCAGCGCACGTCGCCGCGCCGCGCCAGCGCCGCCACGAGCGCACGCGGCGCGCGGAGGCGCAGAGGTAGGGAGGGCGAGGCGGACCCGATCTCCACCGCGCCCTGCGCAAGAGCGTCGGCGAGAATGCGCGGGCGATCCTCCGCTTGCAGCGGCACCACGGTGAGGTCGAGGGTCGCTTCGGTCATTCGGGAAAGACGCTTCGACACCTTGTCGGCGGGCGTGAGCTCGGCGGCGGCGGCGAAGCAGGGCTCCTGCGCGAGACGGCGCAGTGCGGCCGCGTCGATCTCGACCGTCAGCGCGCACGGCGGCAGGAAGCCAAGCACGCGCGCGCCGCAGGCCTCCGCCCGTTTGCGCACGATCGCCGTCACGGGTTCGGCCGCCGCCAGCGCGTAGAGCGCCGTGCCGCGCGCCGTGGGCGTCTGTTCCACCGCAAACGCCGTCGGGAAATTCGTCGCCACGCATGTACGCCCCGCCAGTTGGATCTCCTGCGGCAGAGGCGCTTTCTTCTCCCCGCGCGCCCACCACACGCCCAGCGCACACACGACGCCAAGGCACAGAAGCCCGAGTGGACGCTTCGCCTTCATGCGCGGAAGTCGAACAGGTGGCCGAGGATGGAGCGGAAGCCGCGGTAGTAGAAGCCCACGTCGAAGAGCGCGCGTGGCGAGAGCAGGCGGCGCAGCAGAGCCTCGGGCTGGAAGAAGCCCGCATACACGCGCCGCACGGCCGCCTTGATGTCGTCCTCGCTCGCGCGGGGCGTCTTCGTGATCTGGCGGCGCATGTCGTACTCGTCCCAGTCGAGCGTCGTGAGACCGTCGTGCTCCTTGAGCTCGCGGAAGAGCGGCGTGCCGGGATAGGGAATCGTCATCGTGCACTGCAGCGTGGAGGCCCAGCCCTTGGCGAGCATACGGCGCGCGAGGCGCACCGTATTGGCGATCTCCTCCGGGCCTTCCCACGCATGGCCGAACATGAACGTGAGGTGCACGTCAAGCCCGGCCTTGTGCGCCCATTCCGCGCCCTGTTCCACGTCGGCCACCGTGAGCTTCTTCACGAAGCGGTCGAGCGTCTCCTGGTTGGCGCTTTCCACGCCGAAGAGCACGAGGCGGAAGCCCGCGCGGCGCATGAGCCTGTAGTCCTCGAAGGTGAGTCGGCCGAAGCGCATATTGCAGTCGATGCGCACCTTCTTCGGGTAGCCGCGCCGGATCATCTCGTTGCAGAACGTCCGCATCCACTCGCCCACGGGGAAGGAACCGGAATCGTCCATGATCTCCTTCACGCCGTAATGCGTGATGAGGTCGCCGATCTCGTTCACCACGTCGATCGGGTCGCGCGTGCGGTAGGTGGGGTAGAGCGTCGTCCAGCTGCAGAAGGTGCACTTCGCGTGCCAGCAGTCGCGGCCGGACATCACGTACGTGCCCGGCGTCTTGCGGAAATTGCCGTTGCGATAGGCGTAGAGCTTCCAGTGGCAGAGGTCGCGGTCGATCCATGGCGCGGCGTTGAGGTCGTGGTCGAGGCGGAAGCGGCCCGTGTTGCCGCCGCGGTACCAGATGCCGGGCTCGAAGCGCGCGGGATCGAACGCGCTCGCCACGAGGTTGCACAGCAGGAAGTCCCAGTCGCCGCCCGTGAGCACGTAGTCGACGGCGCAGGCGGCCAT
Organism: Lachnospiraceae bacterium; assembly: GCA_963629855.1. Classification (GTDB taxonomy): domain Bacteria; phylum Verrucomicrobiota; class Kiritimatiellia; order RFP12; family UBA1067; genus RUG572. The sequence continues at coordinate 1,857 of CAVGKN010000010.1, read as the reverse complement.
CGTCTCGTCCGGCAAGGCCGTGACGTGGTCGCCCACGAGCACGACCTTCGCCTTTGCGCCGACGGGCGTGGCCTTGAAGGCGTCCACCCACGCCCAGTGGCGCTTGACCACGGGCGTCTTCGTCTCGACGACCACCACGTCCGGCGCGAAGGCCGCGAGGCGGCGTTCGAACTCGGCGGGTGACCACTCCTCGGCGATGCCGTCGAGCCAGGCCACGTCGTGGCCGGCCTTCTTGAGCATCGTCGCCGCGGTGGCGGGCACCACGGGGAAGATGTAGGTGGGGCGCGAGAACCACTGGAACTGCCGGTTCTGCGAGAGCAGCGGCACGCCCTTCTCGCTCGGCAGCGGCGGATAGCAGATGGCGATCTTCATGCCGTACGCGCCCCTTCGGCGATTACCACTTGTAGCCGAGGCCGAGCATGTAGCGGAAGTCGCTCGACTTTGTGCCTTCGCCGGGATTGGAGTTGTAGTCCCAGTCGATCTTGCCCATGAACTGCCACGCGGCGGAGAGCGCGTAGGTGAAGCCCACGTCCGCGTCGATGAGGTAGCTGTCGGCCCAGTCGCTCACATCGGGCAAATACTCGAGGTTGTGCGTGAAGGCGAGGCCGGAGACCCAGCGCGGCGACCACGAGAGGTGATGCGCATAGCGCACGGTGCAGCGGTCGTCGTCGGACTGGTGCTCGTACTTTTCCTTGATGTACGTGACGCCGGCTTCCTGGTTGAACGACCACTTGCCCGTGAGGTCGTGGGTGTAGCCATCAAGCCACTGGTAGCCCATGCCGAGGCCCACGCGGTAGCGGTACTGCAGGTCGTTGATGCCATCGCGCTCGTACTTGCCGTTGAGGTAGCTGTAGACCTTGTTCGCCCAGAAGTGGTCGAACTGCGAATCGAGCTCGATGCGGTCTTCGGTCTTCTCCTTGTTGTCGCGGGTGGTGCCGTTCTGCGCGAAGTAGTAGCCGAAGTTGCCCGTGTAGCGGTCTTTGTCCCAGCGGCGCGTGGCGTTCGCGGTGAGGGCCACCTTCTCGCTCGTGGTGTTGCCGCGCGCGGCGGTGCCGCTGAAGTTGACCGCGCCGTGCCACGCCTCGGCCTCGGGATTGACGGCCTTGACGCGCTTCATGTCGAGCGGCTTGCCCGTGAGCGTGTAGGCGCCGTCCTTCATCGCGACCACGCCCTGCTCGGTCGTCTTGTCCTGGTACTGCACGGTGCTCGGGGTCTTCGTCTCGATGGAGGCGACCTTGTCGCCCTTGATCTTGACTTCGCCCACGTCATCGCTCTTGAACGTGATCTCGTCGCCCACAATGCGCACGACCGTGCCGCCCAGGCGCGAGCCGCTCTTGAAGACGACGGTGTCGGCCACGGCCGCGCACGCGCACGCCACGCCCATCGCGAGCGCACACGCCCGCATCATTCGCAGATTCATCTGTTGCTCTTTCCTTTAAGGGGTTCGTTGACGGCAACTAGTATACCAAAAAACGCCGTTTGCCACAGCAACGCGTTTTATGGTATACTCTTTGTCAAACTCACTACCAAGAGGATGTTCGATGGAAACCGTTTCTGAAGTTCTGAACGACACGACCGCGAAGATTGCCAAGTCCTTCGAGGCGCTCAAGACGCAGTTCTCCGGGCTGCGCACGGGCAAGGCGTCCCCTGCGCTGGTGGACGGCATCAAGGTCGACTACTACGGCGCGCCCACGCCCATCAAGAACCTGGGCACGATCTCCACGCCGGAACCGCGCCAGATCAAGATCACCCCGTTCGACCCCACCGTGATCGCGGAGATGAACAAGGCGATCCTCGCCGCCAACCTCGGCGTCACGCCGCAGACGGACGGCAAGGTCCTGCGCATCACGGTCCCGG
>CAVGKN010000009.1:0-11953 GCA_963629855.1 Lachnospiraceae bacterium | reverse complement strand
GGACGTTCCGACATTTCGCCGCGGTCTTTGTGGGGTGGCCTCGGTTCTCCGAACCATTCGGCCTCACTGGATGTTGGCTGCTGGCTGCTGGAATGCTGAATTGTTCGGCCGACGCATTTTTTGTCCCATTCAGTCCCGTATGGCAAGAGCAGAGTCTTTTAATGCGTCGGCCGTAGTTTGCGCTGTGCGGTGAGATGGTGTATACTTGTCTTCAAATCGCGCAACACGAGAGGATACGGATCATGCAGGTTTCGCGTAGAGCGTTTCTGGGGAGCGCGGCCGCCATGGCCCTCCTGCAGGACGGTTTCGCCACACCAAGCGGCGACATGAAGGTCTTCGCCCCCAACGGCGGACAGGCCGCGGACTTCCTCATGTGCCGACGGCTCTATCTCGACATCTGCGGGCGCATTCCCACGCCCGAGGAAGTGGAGGCCTACGTGAAATCGCGCGATGTGCACAAGCGCGAGAACCTCATCGACGAGCTGCTCGACTCCGACGACTACGCGGACTACTGGAGCATGCGTTCCTGCGACGTGCTGCGCGTGAAGAGCGAGTTCCCGATCAACCTCTGGCCCAACGCCGTCTACGTGTATCACCACCGCATCCGCGACTCCATCCTGCATGACGAGCCGTGGAACGACTTTGCGCGGGCGATGCTCTTTGCGCGCGGCAGCAACTTCCGCGTGCCGGAAGTCAACTTCCTGCGCGCCACGGCGAACAAGACGCCGGAGGGCATTTCCGAGGCCGTGACCTCCGCGTTGCTGCTCGACCCCACGCCGAAGTACGCGCGCTACTTCTCGCGCGTTGCGTTCAAGTCCACGCGCGAGTGGAAGGAAGTGATCGTCTATCTCACGCCCGGCCCGGAGGACGCCACGCCGAATGCGTTCATGAAGGAGCTGGAAGGGCCGCTGGCGGAGACGTTCTTCGCCACGCCCGTGCAGCGCGTGCACTGGTGGATCTACGGATCGTTCGCCAAGGGCGGCGAGCTCGACCGCTGGATGGGCGCGTTCCGCGCGGGCGGGTGGCGCCTCAAGCCGCTGCTGCGCTACGTGTTCAACCACGCCGACTACCGGCGCGGGCCCGGCAAGGGCGGCTTCCCCGCGCGCCGGCTCGACGCCGAGGTGCTCGACGACGCGATCTGCTCGCTCACGGGCGCCGTGCGCGACTTCAGCTCCACCGCGCCGGAACCGTATTCGTTCCTGCCGCCCACGCGGAAGTCCATCCTCGTGGAGGACGGCTCGATCGCGAGCGCGTTCATGATCCTCTTCGGCCGGCCCGCGCGCGACACGGGTCTGCTCACCGAGCGCAACAACGCGATCACCGCCAAGCAGCGGCTCTACCTCTACAACTCGAGCCGCATCTGGCGCAACCTCGGCAAGATGGTCTTGGAGCCCGCGTTCAAGCAACTCTCGCGCAAGGACAAGATCGTGAACCTCTACATGCGATTCCTCTCGCGTCCGCCCGTGAAGGACGAGCTGTATCTGCTCGACCAGAAGAACAAGATCAGCGCCCGCAACGTGGCGTGGTATCTCATCAACTCCCGCGAATTTCTCTACCGGATCTAGCCATGAACATGAACGTCACCAAGAAGGGCGCGACCTCGCGCACGTTCGCGCGCAGCGTCATCGAGATTTGGCTGGGCGGCGGTCCGTGCCAGCTGGAGACGTTCGACCCAAAGCCGGCGGCGCCGCGCGACTATAACAACGGCCTGAAGACCGTGAAGACGAACACGGGCATCGAGCTGCACGAGTGGATGCCCGAGCTCGCGAAATGCGCCGACCTCTATTCGATCATCCGGTCGATGACGCATCCGTACTTCGGCCACGAGACGGCGGCCTACCTCATGCAGACGGGGCGTAATCCCGGTGGCGGCGTCACGTTCCCCGCGTTGGGCGCGCTCATCTCCTCCTCGCGCGTGCTGGATCGCGCGAAGAAGAACTCCGTGATGGCCGATCTGCGCTACGAGGGCGAGCTGCCGCCGTTCGTGATTCTCACGCGGGGCAAGGGCCGCTTCTCCGAAGTCGGCTTTCTCGGCGAGGCGTATGCGCCGCTCGTCACGGGCGGCGCCGCGAGCGCGAAGCAGTTCGAGGTCGATGGCATCGTGCCGCCGAACGGCATGTATCCGGACGGCCTGTTGCCCGCGCAGTTCAAGGCCAAGATCCAGGAACGCTTCGACCTCTGTGGCAGGCTCGACCGCCTGCCGCCGGACGACGCCTTCGAGGCCGCGGGTCTCGCCGCGCGCAACATCATTCTCGGCAAGGCCGCCTCCACGTTCGACCTCTCGCTGGAGAAGGACGCGGTGCGCAGGAGCTACGGCGTCAAGAAGAGCGGCGGCTACACCGAGATCGGCCAGCGGCTGCTCGCCGCGCGCCGTCTGGTGGAATACGGCGTGCCCTACGTGTCGATCAACCACGGTATATGGGATTCGCACAAGCGCCACTTCGAGACGATGCGCCAGCCCACGCTCGAGCTCGACATGGCCCTTTCCGGTCTGCTCCGGGATCTCAAGGTGCGCGGCCTGCTCGACACGACCGTGGTGTGGGTGAGCGGCGAATTCGGCCGTCTGCCGAAGATCGACCGCCAGCCGCCGTGGAACGGTGGGCGCAACCACTTCCCGCGCTGCTTCTCCGCGCTCGTGGCGGGCGGCGGCTTCAAGGGCGGCTGCGTGGTCGGCAAGAGCGATGAGACGAGCGACAACGTGAAGGAACGCCCCGTTACGCCGCAGGACTTCCTCGGCTCCATCATGGAACTCGCGGGCGTGGATCCGGACGACCGCCTGCCCAACCCCAAGTGGCTCAAGGAATACGGCCCCGTGATGAGCCCCACCGTCAAGTCCCCCTGTGGCCGTCTGAAGGAGATCTATGCCTAAGCCCACGCATCTCGCCGTTTTCGGGCTCGCCGCTCTTGCCGCCGCGACCGTCTTCGCCGCGCCGAAGCCGGGCTACTACTATCCCTCCAGCGTGCAGGTCGGCACGACGACGCGCGTCGTGATGGGCGGCGATGCCGTTGGCGGCGTGCAGGGCGCCTGGGTCACGGGCGACGGCGTAACGGTCAAGCGCATCGTGCCCGTGCCGAGATTTCCGCGGTCGGCCGGCAAGACGGAACGCCGTTGGATGATCGACTGGTTCTACGATCTCGTCGAGAAGAAGCTGCCCGACGGCAAACGCCACCGGGAGCTGCCGCCTGAGGCCACGACCGCGGAGACCGACTGGCAGGAGTGCGGCTGGTGGTTCTACCTGGACGAGCTCGACGCCCTCGAATGGCAGATCGTCGCGCGCGACTACTACACGCCCAACCGCTACCCGCAGGACACGCCCGCGCTCAACCACCTGCTCATTCTCGACGTGGAGGTGGCGCCCGACGCGGAGCCGGGCCGGCGCGATCTCTTCCTTTACGGCAACAACGGCGCGAGCGCGCCGCATCCGTTCTACGTCACGAAGGAGCGCCACTTTGTGGAGCCGTTCTTCGTGATTCCGCCGCGTGGCTCGCACATCCCGCTGCCGCACGTGCTGCATCTGCCGCCGGACGTTCCGCCGCAGACGCTGCCCGTGCATCTCGACGGTCAGATCTGGCCCGGCGAGACTGACTCCTACGTGCTGCGCCTTGAGGAGGGCCAGCAGATCGTATGCTCCGTGCTGGGCCGCGAACTCTCTCCCTACCTCGGCGACGCCGTGCCGGGTTTCTTCAATCCCGTGCTGCGCCTCTACGACGCGCGCGAACGGGAAGTGGCCTATGCGGACGACTTCTACTACCTGCCCGATCCCGTGCTGGCCTACAAGGTGCCCGAAGACGGCTACTACGTGCTCAAGATCCACGACAATCTCTTCCGCGGCGGCCCGAACTTCGTCTACTCGATCTTCTGCCGCGACGTGAAGACGGATCGCCCCATCTACACGCCGCGCGAGCGCGCGTTCGCGTGTTATCCGCAGCCGGCGTCGTTCGTGCCGCCGCAGCCCGCGCCCGGCCTCATCATGTGCAGGGGCACGATCGACATGCCCGGCCGCGTGGACCGCCACACGTTCACGATCAAGGAACCCGGCACCTGGCGTTTCGAACTCTACGCGCGCCGCGAGGGCTCTCCGCTCGACGGTGCGCTGCAGCTCTACGGCCCCATGGGCAATCTGCCGCTTTCCGTGGCGCCGCAGCTCGCCATGTGGGACGACACGCCCGGCCGCCTCTATGTGGGCACCATCCCGCAGGCCGAGTGCGACCCCTCCGGCGTGTTCACCTTCAAGAAGCCCGGCGCCTACTGCGTAACCGTGGCCGACATGACCGGTCTCGGCGGCGAACACTATGACTACACGCTCGTGATCTCGCCCGCGGAACCCTCCTTCGAGGTCTTCGCCCGCGAATCGACCGTGCTTGTGAGAAACGGTCGTGGCAAATTCAAGGCCTGCGCGCTGCGCAAGGACGGCTTCACGGGCGACATCTACTTCGACAGCACCGCCGACTATGAGGTCTCCGGCGGCTTCTCCGGCACGAATCTCGAGACGGAGGTCACCATCGAGTTCAAGGATTCCTGGAAGGGCGTGAAGCGCCTTGACCTCACCGCCTCCAGCGAACTGCCCAACGGCAGGACGCTCACCGTGCGCGTGACGCCCACGGATCCCGCCGAACAGGCCTTCGCCTACTCGCACCTGCTGCCCGCGCGCGGCTTCTTCTTCGGCACGTCCGGCGCGTCCATCCGCGAGCGCTTCGCCCATCCCGGCCCGTTCCTCACGAAGAAGAAGGAGTAGCCATGCCGACGCCTCGCAAACGGGATTCCCTTCTTTCGTTTCTGATCTTCGCGCTTGTCGTGGGCGCGGTCGTCGCGAACGCGGCGCCCGCTCCTACGGTGCGCCAGCTCTACGGCTTTGCCGGCATCCGTTTCGGTGAACCTCTGAAGGTGGATGAGGGCGCGGCCGTTCGCTGGGGCACGGTGCTCGACGAAGATGCGGGCGACTCCGTCGCCACGCGCGGCGCGGCGTTCGCCGTCTACGGGCCCACGCTCAAGAAGCCGTTCATGTCGCTCGGTTCGCGTCCGCTCGTGTGGGTCACGCCCAAGACGCACCGGCCCTACCGCATCGAGTTCGCCCGCGCGCTGCGCCACGACCTCAAGTCCGCCGTGCCGGTCTTGCCGCAGGACGTGGAGACTACGAATTTGATTGCCTTTCTCTCAAAGCGCTTCAAGGCGAAGCCTTCCATCACGCGGGCGCCGGCCGCAGACGCGCCCGGATGCGAATACGTGTTTCCGCTGGGCGCCTCTACGATCACCGTGGCGGAGGACGAGGACCGGCTCGTGTTCTCCGTGGAGCGCGAGGACATCCGCGCGGAGGCTGTGAAGGAGACCGCGGCGCTGTGCGCGGAGGCGAAGCTTGTGGCGGAGGCCGACGGCAAGGCGCTCGCCTCGAAGCGCTATCCGCATGGCCTCGTCGATCGTGCGGCGTATCGGGGCGTGAAGCTCCAGCGTGTCACGCCGCGTTCGTTTTGCGGCGTGGTGTTCGCGGCGCCGCCGCCGGAGGGCGCGACCGTGGTGGTGCCGCAGAAGGGGCCGAAGGGCTTCTTCCTCGACTACGAATGGGCGAAGTGCGCGCCGTTCCGCGGCTTTTCGCGCGGCCGGGCCGACATCGATTCCAAGCGCGGCGGCGTCTACGCGCTCACGCTCTTCAGCGCGGGCGGCGAAGGCGGCCTCGACGACAAGGACTACTTCGACTCCGTGCGCGCCGCGCTCAGCGCCCACTTCAAGGTCGAGCCCAAGGCCGCCGCCGCGCTTCCCGCGCCGCTCGTCTACCTCGTGGGCGACCTCGAGATCACCTTCGCGCCGGATCCGCGCGGCGGCTTCACGCTGCGCGCCGAAAACAAGGTGCTCGCCGCCCTCGCCGCCCAAAAGAAGCTGTAGCGCGCGCCTACGCGCGGCGGGCGAGTTCGCGGGCGACGTCGGGCACGGCGGCGAGGAGGTCGCGCGTGTAGGCGCTCTGCGGATGCGCGAAGACCTCTTCTGCGGGGCCGGCGTCGGCGAAGAACCCCCGATGCATCACGCACACGCGGTCGCACACGTTGCGCACCACGGCGAGATCGTGCGCGATGAGAATCACGGAAAGCCCCAGATTGCGCCGCAGTTCGCGCAGCAGATTGAGAATGCGCGCCTGCACGGAGACGTCGAGCGCGGAAACGGGCTCGTCCGCCACGAGCACGCGCGGTCCCATCGCGAGGGCGCGCGCAAAGGAGGCGCGCTGGCACTGGCCGCCGGAAAGCTCGCGCGGATACTGGTCGAGCACGGCGGTGGAAAGGCCCACGGTGTCGAGGAGAGATTGTGCCCCGACGGCGCGGGGCACGGCAGAACGAGACGGCGCGTGGCGCAGGGCCTCGTCGAGCGTCTGGCGCACGGTCATGCGCGGATTGAGCGAGCCGACGGCATCCTGGAAGATCATTTGCACGTCGCGCCGGTAGGCGGCGCGGGCCGCGCGGTCGAACTGCGCGATGTTCCGGCCGCAGAAGAGGATCTCGCCGCCGCTTGTCGGTTGCAGCAGCATGAGCGCCTTGGCGATCGTGGACTTCCCGCTGCCGCTTTCGCCCACGATGCCAAGCGTCTCGCCCGCCGCGAGCGTGAAGCTCACGCCCTTCACCGCCTCCAGCGGCTTCTCGCCGGGCCGGCGGTAGGTGACGTGCAGATTGCGGACGGTGAAGAGCGCTTCGTTGTTCATCACAGGAACTTTCCGGTTTCGCTTTCGGGGCAGGCCTTGATCTTCGCGGGCGGGCCTTCGCACACGAGGCGGCCGCCGGCGTCGCCGCCGCCCGGGCCGAGGTCGATGATCCAGTCCGCGCAGCGCATGACGTCCACATTGTGCTCGATCACCACCACCGTGTTGCCCGCGTCGCGCAGCTGCAGCAGCAGGCGCATGAGCTTCGCCACGTCGTCGAAGTGCAGTCCCGTGGTCGGCTCGTCGAGTAGGTAGAGCGTGCGGCCCGTGGAACGGCGCGAGAGCTCGGTGGCGAGCTTGATGCGCTGCGCCTCGCCGCCGGAGAGCGTGGTCGCCGCCTGGCCGAGGCCGAGATAACCGAGGCCCACGTCCACGAGCGTCTTGAGCTTCGCGGCGAGATGCGGCACCTTCGCGAAGAACTCGCACGCCTCGGCCACGGTCATGTCGAGCACGTCGGCGATCGTGCGCCCGCCATAGCGCACTTCGAGCGTTTCCTTGTTGAAGCGCCGGCCGCCGCACTGTTCGCACGTCACGTAGACGTCGGGCAGGAAGCTCATCTCGAGCGTGCGCACGCCGTCGCCGCCGCACGTCTCGCAGCGGCCGCCCTTGACGTTGAAGCTGAAGCGCCCCGGCCCGTAACCGCGCGCCTTGGCGTCCGGCGTCTGCGCGAAGAGCTCGCGGATCTCCGAGAAGAAGCCCACGTAGGTGGCGGGGTTCGAGCGCGGCGTGCGGCCGATCGGGCTCTGGTCGATCTCGATCACCTTGTCGATGTGCTCCACGCCCGTCAGCTTCCGGAACTTCCCCGGCACGGTCTTCGCGTGGTAGAAGCGCCGCATGAGCTCGCGCTTGAGCGTCTCGTCGATGAGCGTGGACTTCCCGCTGCCGCTCACGCCCGTGACGACCGTGAACGAGCCCAGCGGAATCTTGACCGTGATTTTCTTCAGGTTGTGCTCGGTGCAGCCGGAGAGGGTGAGATAGTGCTGAGTGCTTGGTGCTTGGTGCTGAGTGCTGAGTGCTTGGCGCTTTGTGCTTGGTGCAATGGATTTGCGGCCGGTGAGGTAGTCGGCGGTGAGGGTGCGGCTGGCGAGGAGGCCGGGATAGTCGCCCTGGTAGACGATGCGGCCGCCTTCGCGCCCCGCGCCCGGCCCGAGGTCGAGGATCCAGTCGGCCGTGCGCATCATCTCGCCGTCGTGCTCGACCACCACGACCGTGTTGCCGCGGTCGCGCAGCGCGCGCAGCATCGCGATGAGCTTCGCGTTGTCGCGCGGGTGCAGCCCGATCGTGGGCTCGTCGAGCACGTAGAGCACGCCCACGAGCCCGCTGCCGATCTGCGAGGCGAGGCGAATGCGCTGCATCTCGCCGCCCGAGAGCGTCGCGCTCGCGCGGTCGAGCGTGAGATAGTCGAGCCCCACGTCGTTGAGAAAGCCGAGGCGCTTTACGATCTCGCGGAGGATGTCTTTTACTGGCGCAAGTTGAGTGCTGAGTGCTTGGTGCTTGGTGCTGAGTGCTAAGTGCTTGGTGCTGAGTGCTAAGTGCTGAGTGCTGAGTGCGGAGGGGTCTGCCTGGGCGAGGAGATCCGCGAAGAAGGCGGCGGACTCCTTCACGGGCATGGACATGACCTCGACGATGGTCTTGCCGGCGACGGTGGCGGCGCAGGCCTCGGGCTTGAGGCGCGCGCCGTGGCAGGCGGGGCACGCGCGTTCGCTGCGGTAGGCCTCGAACTTCGCGCGGCGCTCGTCGCTTTCCGCGTTCTCCATCATGCGCTTGACGGAATCGAGCACGCCGGCGAAGGGCTTGTCCTCCTTGCGCCAGGGCAGCACGAGGTCGTCGTCGAAGCCGTGCATGAGCTTGTGGCGGAAGTCCGCCGGCAGCTTCTCGTAGGGTGTGTCGAGATCCACGTGATATTGCTTGGCGATGTGGGCGAGCACTTCGTTGTAGTACATGATCGCCATGTGGCCCGCGCGCCGCCAGGGATGGATGCACTCGCGCAGCGGCAGCGTCTTGTCGGGCACCACGAGGTCTTCGTCGAAGTAGTACACCGACCCGAGCCCGCCGCACGTGGGGCACGCGCCAAACGGCGAGTTGAACGAAAACGAGCGCGGCTTCAGCTCCTCGAATGAAAGTCCGCAGTCGGGGCAGGCGTTCTTCTCACTGAAGACGAGCGGCGCCGCGCCGTCGAGGCGGTCGGCGTAGATCAACCCCTGGCCGGTCTTGAGGCCGAGCTCCACGGAGTCGGTGAGGCGCGTGACGAAGGCGGCGTAGGAGGGATCGTCCGTCTTCGCGGCGATCTTGAGGCGGTCGACGACCACGTCGATGGAGTGCGCCTTCTTCTTGTCGAGCGCGGGCACCTCCTCGATGGGGTAGGTGGCGCCGTCCACGCGCACGCGGGCGAAGCCGGCGCGCGTGATATCCGCAAGCGTGTCCTCGTGGCGGCCCTTGCGGCCCTGCACCACGGGCGCGTAGAGCACGACCTTCGTGCCGGCGCCGAGGCGCAGCAGGGCCTCGACGATCTGCTCCGCGCTTTGGCGGCGCACGGGCCGGCCGCACTTGGGGCAGTGCGCCTCGCCCACCGAGCCGTAGAGCAGGCGCAGGTAGTCGTGGATCTCCGTGACCGTGGCCACGATCGAGCGCGGATTGCCGCCCGTCGTGCGCTGTTCGATCGCGATTGCGGGCGAGAGGCCCTCGATGTGCTCCACGTCCGGCTTCTGCATCTGGTCGAGGAACTGGCGCGCATAGGCGGAAAGCGACTCCACGTAGCGGCGCTGCCCTTCGGCGTAGAGCGTGTCAAAGGCGAGCGAACTCTTTCCGCTGCCGGAAAGCCCCGTGACGACGGTGAGCGAATTGCGCGGAATGCGCGCATCCACATTCCGCAGATTGTGGACGCGCGCGCCTTCGATGACGATGTCGGTCATGTCAACGCCTTACTTGAGGTCGCGCACAAAGACGGCGATGCGCTGCGCGGCGACCTCGAGCTGCGCGTAGCTGGTGGCGTAGCTCATGCGGACGAAGCCCTCGCCGCAGGCGCCGAACGCCGCGCCGGGCACGCACGCCACGGCGTGCTCGTTCAGGAGGCGCAGGCAGAACTCGTCGCTGGAAAGGCCGGTGGAACGGATGTCGGGGAACACGTAGAACGCGCCCTTGGGCAGCACGGTCTTGAGCCCCATGTCGTTGAGGGCGCCCACGAGGAAGTCGCGGCGGCGGCGGTATTCGGCGCGCATGCGGGCCACGTCGTCGTCGCCGTTGTTCATGGCCTCCACGCCGGCGGCCTGCGCGAGCGTGGGCGCGCTCATGATGCCGTACTGGTGGATCTTCATCATCGTGTCGATCACGTCGCGCGGGCCGCAGGCGTAGCCGAGGCGGTAGCCCGTCATGGCCCAGCTCTTCGAGAAGCCGTTGAGCAGCACGAGGTGGTCGCGCAGTTCGGGCAGCGAGGCGAAGCTCTGGATGGCCCCGTCGTAGGTGAGCTCGGAGTAGACTTCGTCCGCGAGCAGCAGCAGGTCGTGCTTGAGCACGAACTTCGCGATGGCCTTGAGATCGGCGCGCGTGAGCGTGGCGCCCGTGGGGTTGCAGGGGAAGTTGAGCAGCAGCGCCTTCGTGCGCGGCGTCACCTTTGCCTCGAGCGCGGCCGCAGTGAGGCGGAACGCATCCTCCACGCGCGTCTCCACGCACACGGGCACGCCGTGCGCCATGCGGATCGTGGGCGCGTAGGAGACGAAGCAGGGCTCGTGGTAGAGAATCTCGTCGCCGGGCTCGGTGATGGCGCGGATGGCGAGGTCGATCGCCTCCGACACGCCGACCGTGGCGAGGATCTGCGCGCGCCAGTCGTAGGTGGCCCCGAAGCGGCGCGCCACGTAGGCGGCGATGGCCTGGCGCAGCGCGGGCGTGCCGAGATTGGAGGTGTAGTGCGTGGCGCCGTCCTCGAGCGCCGTGATCGCGGCGCGCGAGATGTGCCAGGGCGTGTCGAAGTCCGGCTCGCCTACGCCGAGCGACACCACGTCCTTGCGCTGCGCCACGATGTCAAAGAACTTGCGGATCCCCGACTTCGGCAGCGCGGCCACGTGGCGCGCGATGAAGTTTCTGGACATGCCGTCGACCGCCTTCCTGCGCCTCAGACGACGGGCAGACGGTTGTCGGCGGCGAATTCGGCGAGCAGGCCCTGCGCCTTGTACGTCTTGAGCATGAAGTGCGTGGCGGTGGAGAGCACGCCGTCGATGGTGGAGAGCTCGGCCGAGACGAAGAGCGCCACGTCCTGCAGCGACGCGCCCGTCACGAACACGAGCAGATCGTAGGCGCCGCTCATGAGGAAGCACGCCTCCACCTGCGGGAAGCGCGCCACGCGCTGCGCGATCTTCGCGAAGCCCGTGTCCTTGGCCGGCGTGATGCGCAGCTCGATCACCGCCGTCACCTTGTCCGCCGCCGTCTTCTTCGTCACTTTCTTCGTCGTCTTCTTCATGTCGCCAACTCCTTCTCAACTACCAACTCTCAACTATCAACTACCAACTACCAACTACTTCTCGAAGAACGCCTTGTAGAGCGCACGCACGGCCTTGTCGCGGTCTTCGCCGCGGATGCCGATCATGAACGAGATCTCGCTCGCGCCCTGGTTGACCATCGAGATGTTGATGCCGTGCTCGGCGAGCGCGCCCGTGGCCTTGGCGAGCATGCCGCTCGAGAACGCCATGCCCTCGCCCACGACCATGATCACCGCGTAGTCGTGCGTGACGATCACGCTGTCCGGCGCGAGCTCGCGCTTGATGCGCGCCACCACGCGCTTCTCCTTGGCGGACGTGAACCGCGCGCCGCGGATGAGCACGGAGATCGAGTCGATGCCGCTCGGGATATGCTCGTACGAGACGCCCTCCTCCTCGAGGATGGCGAGCACCTTGCGCGTGAAGCCGATCTCGCGGTTCATGAGGTACTTGTCGATGATGATGTTCGAGAAGCCGTCGGCGGCGGCGATGCCCGTCACGGTGCCGGGCATCACGCGGCGGCTCTGCTGGATCATCGTGCCGGGCTCGGAGGGCCGGTTCGTGTTGCGCACGTTGATCGGGATGCGCCCCTGCACGGCGGGCGCGATCGCCTCGTCGTTGAACACGCCGAAGCCCGCGTAGGAGAGTTCGCGCATTTCGCGGTACGTCATCGTGGTGATGCCCTCGGTCACCTCGGGCACGATGCGCGGATCGACGGGATAGACGTTGTCGACGTCCGTGAAGTTCTCGTACACGTCGGCGCGCACGGCGGCGGCGAGGATGGAGCCGGTGATGTCGCTGCCG
>CAVGKN010000008.1:0-12450 GCA_963629855.1 Lachnospiraceae bacterium | reverse complement strand
TCTTCGACGGCACGACGTTTCGCTTCGACCAGCGCGACATCTGCGCGGCGTCCGCACCCTTCGCGGCGAGCACGAAGAGCCTGTTTTTTCATCGCAACCATTCTCGCTTGCTTCACAACTCGCACGAGTCCTCTATTCATCCGCAACCTTCTGCAACACGATCTGCGCCTGCGGATTCGCCTCGAGGAACGGACAATACTGGCCGTAGAGTTCGTACGAGAAGAGCAGCCGCTTGTTGACCGGGAACTTCTCGGGAAGATCAAAGGCAAAATAGCAAAGCTGAAGATAACGACCGCCCTTGCGCCCCTGACCCATCAGAACAGAAGAGTTCGCCTTCGTGTCCGTAGGCAAACTGGACACCGCACGAGCTCGGCCACGGGGCGCACGTCGGCGCCGAGCGCGGCGGCTTCGCGGCGGAAGTCGGCGTCTTCGGTGAACACGAGCGCGCACGGCGCGGCGCCCACGAGCCGGCACATGCGCAGGTAGTCGCACACGAGGCGATCCGCGCGATGCGCCCCCGTGCCGCCCGTGAAGGAGACGCGCAGGCGGTCCTCTTCCTCGCCGTGCAGCTGCGGCCCGTCGAAAAGGATCCAGGCGCGGTCGAGCGGATGGACCGCGAGCCACGCGCGCACGGCCGCGCACAGCCACTCCCGCTTGCGCGACGGCGCCGCGCGGCGTTCCTCCGGCGGCAGAATGGACGCGCTGCCGAGCAGGGCGTTCCAGCCGTCGATGAGCAGCAGCCGCCCGTTCGGCGGCAGACGGTCGGCGTCGCGCGCGGCGGCAAGGGCGAGCGCGAAATGGTGGTGCAGACCCTCGTTCTCGGCGCGCGCGCGGGAGAGCTCGCCCTGCAGCCGGGCGATTTCGGCCTTTAGCTCGCGCACGTGCGCCACGCGCGCGCCCAGCACGACGTCGTTGGCGGTCATCAGCCTCTCAGCTTCGCGACCAGGCCCGCCGCCTCCGCCGCGAGGCGCTCGATCGCGCCCCAGTCGCCGGCGGCGAGCGCGGCCTTCGGCACGACCCACGTGCCGCCGCAGCACAGGACCTCCGGCACGGCGAGATAGTCCGCCACGTTGGCCGGATTCACGCCGCCCGTGGGCATGAACGTCACGCCCGTGAAGCGGAAGGCGCCGAGCAGGTTCTTGATCATCTTCACGCCGCCCGCCGCCTCGGCCGGGAAGAACTTCACGAGGCGCAGCCCCGCCGTGAGCGCCTGCGAGAGCTCGCTGGCCGTGGCAATGCCAGGTACCATCTCGAGCCCTTCCGCGCGCGCGGCCGCGATCACCGCCGGATCGAAGCCCGGCGCCACGCCGAACGCCGCGCCCGCCGCCTTGGCCGCCTTCACCATCTCGGGCGTGAGCAGCGTGCCCGCGCCGACGACCGCCTCGGGCACCTCGGCCTTGATGCGCGCGATCGACTCCGCCGCCGCCGCCGTGCGGAACGTCACCTCCAGCACGGGCAGCCCGCCCTTCACGAGCGCGCGCGCCAGCGGCACGGCCTGCTCCGCCTGTTCAATCACGATCACCGGAATCACGCCGGCCTTCTTCAACGTCTCATTAAGCGTCATCTTGCGTTTGTCCTTTCAAAAGCGTCTTCTCAGCGGCCGCGCCGCACTTCCGTCTCGTCCTCGTCGCCCCCGTAGGGCGGCGGCGACACGCGCGCGGAGAAATCCCAGCGGCCGCCCCATTCGCCCTCGGCCAGCGCCTGCGCGTATTCGCGGTAGCCTTCCTGCCAGATCATCCACGCGATGAGCGCGCGCATGAAGAAGTTGCCGCCAATGGGAATGATCCAGATGTGGTGGATGCCGAGGGCCGGCCCGAACACGAGCAGCACGGCCGCCACGCGCCCCACGACCATCGCGAGCCAGGTCGCCTTCACGCGCGACGTGAAGAGGCGCGCGAACGAGCGGAACACGCGCCCGCCGTCCATCGGGAAACCCGGCAGCAGATTGAACGCGCCGAGCGAGATGTTGATGACCGCCGTCACGTACAGCGCCGCCGCGACGAAGTCGAACGCGCGCGGCAGCAGCGCCGAGCCGATGTAGGCCAGGCCGCCGAAGACGAAGCTCACCGCCGGGCCCGCCGCCGCCGTGAGCAGTTCCTGCCACGCCTTGTGCGGGATGCGCTCGAGACTCGCGCAGCCGCCGATCACGGTGAGCGTGATGTCGCGCGTGCGGCAGCCGAAGCACCGCGCCGTGAGCGAGTGCCCCAGCTCGTGCGCCACGATGGAAACGAGCAGCATGACCATGCACACCACGTCCAGCACGAGATCGCCCGTCATCCCGATGAAGAAGAAGAGCAGGCAGATGGTCGAAAGGCTCAGATAGACCGGAATCCCGAACAGCTCGCAGATGCGGTATTTTCCAATTGTCCAGTTGATCATGTTTTCGCGTTCTCTCTTCCTACTGTCTTCCAAAGTCGTGGGGAAACAGTATAGCACAAACCGCCGCGCCGTGCGGCGGGCAAGCGGAAGAGGAAGCGACGCATTCCCGCAAAATGTGGTACACTAGTTGCGTTTTCAAATTGAAGAGTCCAGTTCGGAGACGAACATGTCGGAAGACCAACAGAATGAGACCAGAGCGTTTTCGGGCCCGGCGACCCCGCCCCGCTACCTGACCGTGCCCGGCGGCCTGCGCGACGTGCACGTGCACTTCCGCGATCCGGGCGCGCCCGAGGCCGAGACGCGCCGCACGGGCGCGGCGGCCGCGGCGGCCGGCGGCTTCACGTGCGTGACCACCATGCCGAACACCACACCCGCGGGCGACACCCCGGCGTGGCTGCGCGAGCAGATCGAGGATGCCACACTGCCCGTGCGCATCGCCCCCTCCGCGTGCATCACGCGCGGCCGGCTCGGGCGCGAGGTCGCCGACCTCGAGGCGCTCGTCGCCGCCGGCGCCGTGGCGTTCACGGACGACGGGTCGTTCGTGGACGACGCCCGCGTGATGGAAGCGGCCATGCGCCGCGCCGCGAAACTGGGCCGCCCCGTGATGCAGCACGCCGTGGTGCCCGCCCTTCTCGCCAACGGCGTGGTGCGCGACTGTCCGCTCGCGCGCCAGTTCGGCCTGCCGATCATGCCGCCCGCCGCCGAGATCGAGGCCGTGCGGCGCGACATCGCGATCTGCCGCGTGACGGGCTGCGCGCTCCACATTCAGCACATCTCGTGCGAAGGCACGCTCGAACTCATCCGCGACGCCCGGCGCGAGGGCCTGCCCGTCACGGGCGAGGCCACGCCGCACCACCTCATGCTTTCATGCGACGACATCCCCGCCGACGACGCGAACTGGAAGATGGCGCCACCGCTCGGTTCGCGCGAAGACGTCGCCGCCCTGCGCGCCGCCGTGATCGACGGCACGCTCACCGTGCTCGCCACCGACCACGCCCCGCACGCCCCCGCGCGCAAGTACGGCGGCTTCCGCCGCGGCGCCAACGGCATCGTGGGCCTCGAAACGGCCGCCGCCCTCACCTGGCAGGCGCTCGTGGTCGAAAGCGGCATGAACCCCGCCGACTGGATCGCGCGCTGGACCACCGGGCCCGCCGCCCTTCTCCACGAAACGATCGCCGACCCCGCGAAGAACTACACCGTGATCGACACCGCCGCCAACCGCCGCGTCGAGCCCGCCACCTTCAAGACGCGCTCCCGCAATCAGCCGTTCACCGGCCGCCGCCTCGCCGCCTGGCCCGTGCGCACGGTCTTCAACGAAAGGACAACCTGGAATGGACAAGACGTTCTTTGACCGCGCCGCAGCCGCCCTTCCCGACGCCTGCTTCGAACGCGCCCCCGACCTCGCCCTCGTGCTCGGCAGCGGCTGGGGCGACGCCCTGCACGGAGACCGCCCCCTCGTGCGCGTCTCCTACGCGGACATCCCCGGCCTCGGCGCGACGACCGTGGCGGGCCATGCCGGCGAACTGCGCCTCTACGAGCGCAACGGCCGGCGCGTGCTCGCCTTCTGCGGCCGCCGCCACGGCTACGAGGGCGTGGGCTGGGAGCCCGTGGCTCTGCCGATCGAACTCGCCCGCCGCATGGGCTGCCCGCGCGTGCTGCTCACGAACGCGGCCGGCGGCATCAACCCCGCGCTGCGCCCCGGCGACTTCGTGATTCTGCGCGACCACATCAACACCACGGGACGCAACCCGCTCATCGGCGCACACAATCCCGAATGGGGCCCGCGCTTCCCCGACATGACGCACGTCTACACGCAGCATCTACGCGACGTGCTGCACGCGGCCGCCAACCGCCGCGGCCTGCGCGTGATGGAGGGCGTCTACGCCTACACCTTCGGTCCCGTCTTCGAGACGCCCGCCGAAATCCGTCTCTACGGCCTGCTCGGCGCGGACGTGGTGGGCATGAGCACCGTGCCCGAGGCCGTCTTCGCCCATGCGTGCGGTCTGCAGGTGGCGGGGCTCTCGCTCGTCACGAATCCCGCCGCCGGCATCTCCGGCGCGCCGCTCTGCCACGAGGAAGTGCTCGCCGCCTCGCGCGCCGCCCAGGCCGTCATGGCCGACCTCATCGACGACTTCATCGCGGCGCACTGAGCGCGATGGCCGGGGAAATCATCAAGACGCAGGGCATCGTCCTTGCCATTCGCCCGTGGTCGCGCACGAGCCACGTCGTCACGTGGCTCACGCCCGACCACGGCGTGATCTCCACGCTCGTCAAGGGCGCGGTGCGCCCGAAGAGCGCGTTCCTCGGCCAGTACGACCTCTTCTACGCCTGCGACCTGCTCTACTACGCGCGCGCCCGCGGCGAGCTGCATCTGCCGCGCGAAGTGACGCCGCGCAAGCTGCGCGAGACGCTGCGCGGCCGTTGGCGCGAAACCGCCCTCGCCGGCTACGCTGCCGGGCTCGTGCGCGACCTCGCGCCGCCCGGCGACGAGTCCGCCGCGTGGTACGCCTTCCTCGACGGCTTCCTCGACGCGCTGGCCACCGGCGACGCCCCGCAGGATCCGCTCGCCCGTCTGATCGCCCTCGAGATGGACGTGCTGCGCCTGGCCGGCCTCGCGCCCGACTTCTCGGCGCTCGACCCGTCGGCGCCCTGGACGCCCTTCTCCATCGACCGCGGCCGCTGCGGCGAAGGCGCGCGCACCGTACGCCTCTCGCCCCGCACGGTCGCCGCCCTGCGCCGCCCCGACGCGGCCGCCACCACCACCGAGGCCCGCGCCGACGCCGCGCGCTTCCTCGGCGTCTTTCTCGCCTACCACCTCGACCCGGCGCCCGACGTGCGCCGCGCCCTGCTGACTCTCATCGGAAACTGACCTTATGGACTGGACACTCTGGATCTTGCTGAGCGCGTGCTTTCTCGCGTTCTACGACATTGCCAAGAAGGCGAGCGTGCGGAACAACGCCGTGCTCCCCACGCTGCTCATCTCGACGTGCTGCGGCGGCACGGCCTTCGTGCTGGCGGCGCTGCTCTTCGGCGACGCGCACGCCCTTCTGCATCCCGGCGGCCGCGTGCTCGCGCTGGCGGCAAGCAAGGCGCTCATCGTCTCGACCTCGTGGATTCTCACGTTCTGCGCCCTGCGCACACTGCCCATCACCATCGCCACGCCGATTCGGGCGAGCGCCCCCGCGCTCGTGTTCGTGGCGGCGTTCTTTCTCTACGGCGAAGTGCCCACGTGGATCCAGAGCGCGGGCATGCTCTGCGTGTTCGGCGGCTACTGGGCCTTTTCCTGGGCGGGCCGCCACGAGGGCATCGACTTCCTGCGCAACCACGCCGTGTGGTGCGCCCTGGGCGGCATGGCGTGTTCGGCGTGCTCGAGTCTCTGGGACAAATACGTGTTCCAAGTGTGCAAGGCGCCCGTGGAAGAGGTGCAGTTCTGGTTCCAGATCGGCCTCGTGGTCGTCTACGGAACGCTGCTCACGGGCCGCACCCTTCTCCGCCTACGGCACGATCCGTTTGAATGGCGTTGGACGATTCCCTGCGTGGGCATCCTGCTCGCGATGGCGGACTGGCTCTATTTCCACGGCCTCGCGCAGCCTGGCGTGCCCATCTCGGTCAGCTCGCTGCTGCGCCGTTTCTCGGTGGTGATCACGTTCGTGCTCGGCGCGAAGATCTTCCACGAGACGAATCTCAAGCGCAAGTCACTTGCGCTCGCCGCGATCCTCGTCGGCGTGATGCTGCTCACGCGCTAGGGCGGCGCGCAAGTCGCGAATGGCCGCGGCCATGTCGGGCTGCCGGAAGAGGAAGCTGCCGGCCACGAACTGGTTGGCGCCGGCGGCGGCGGCGCGCAAGGCGGTCTCGGCGTTGACGCCGCCATCCACCATGATGTCGAGCCGCGGCGCGCGCGCGCGGATCGCCGCGACCTTTGGCAGACAGTCCGCGATGAAGGCCTGCCCGCCGTAGCCGGGATGCACGGTCATCACGAGCAGCTCGTCACATTCTCGCAGATAGGGCAGCACGCGCGCGGCAGGCGTCTCGGGATTGAACGCAAGCCCGGCGCGCAGCCCGCGCGCGCGGATGTCGGCGAGCACGGCGTGGAGGTCGCAGTCGGCCTCCACGTGCACCTGGATCGTCTGCGCGCCCGCACGGGCGAAGGCCTCCACGTAGAGGTCGGGCCGCGTCATCATGAGGTGCACGTTGCGGAAGAGCGCGGGCGCCACGCGGCGCGCAAGCGCCACCACGTCCGGCCCGAAGGAAAGGTTCGGCACGAAGTGCGCGTCCATGACGTCGAGATGCACGGCGTCCGCGCCCGCGTCGGCCACGCGCCGGAGCTCCGCCGCCAAGGCGCCGAAGTCCGCTGCCAAGAGAGATGGAAGAATCTGAATCGTCATCGCGTATCGCTCCTTTCGCTATTTCTTGAGGCCCATCCACGGGGCAAGACGCACGCTGCGCGCCTCGCGCGACTGCTGCGTGCCACCGGGCATGCCCACTTCCAGGGACGACAGGCGCGTGAGAAGCGTCTGCTGCGCGGTCGCGTGCTGCTGGCGCTCGATCTCGGCCTTCTGCCGCTCCTCCATCAGTTCCTTCTCGCGCGTAGCAAGCTTTTCGCGCGTCTCCTGCAACTGGCGGTAGATGAGCGTGATGTCGGCGGCCTGCTCGCGCAGACGCTTCACCTCGGCGTCGCGCTCGCGCAGCTTGGCGGCCAGGTCGCGGATCTTCCGCTCGGCCTCCAGCGCGGAACGCTCCTGCAGCACGCGCAGCGCGTCGAGTTCCTGGCGCATGTGCGCCGCGCGCGGATCCTCCGGATGCATCCGCATCGCGCGCCGTGTCATGTCCTCCGCGTCCGTGCCAATGCGCTTGAGAATCTCCTGACGGCGCGCGAGCAATCGATCGATGCGGCCGCGCCGATACGCGCGCAGCGCCTCGGCCTCCTTGTTCTCGGCCTCCAGCGCCACCGCCAGTTCGTCCGCCTCCTCCTTCATGAGCGCATACAACGCCGTCTGCACGTCCACGTTCAACGGCGCCGCAGGCGCAGTAAGGACGAGCTCGGGCGCAGGCGCAGGCTCCGGCGCGGGTTCGGGCTCGGGCGCGGATTCGGGCTCGGGCGCGGGTTCAGGCTCAGACGCAGGTTCCGGCTCAGGCGCGGGCGCGGGTTCAGACTCAGGCGCGGGCTCCGGTTCGGGATCCGGCACAGGCGCGGGTTCGGGCTCCGGTTCGGGTGCGGGCACGGATTCGACGAGGCGGCTTTCCGGCGGCAGGCGACCGCTCTTGAGCAAGGCTTCGGCGGCGTGCTTGTTGAACGGCCCGCGCGGTGTGCCGTCGCCGATGTCGATCGACCAGCGCATGTCGAGGAACGCGACGTCCGTGGCCGGCTGCCACGTTTCGCCGTCCTGCGACACGTCCTGACCGGGCTGGACGCGCCCCATGCGCGCCCAGTCGAGCAGCTCGGCCCGCGTCACGGGCCCGAAAACTTCATCCTGCGTGCGCAGCCACCAGTTCGTCCCCATCGTCGACTCCTCTTCCGCCTACTTGCGGAACGTCTTGAACAGTTTCCGGGCGGTACCCGGGCTCATGCGCGAAAGCTCCTCCTGCGCGCGCCGTTCGAGGTCGGCGAGCGACGAGGTCGGCATGCCGCGCCCCGACGTACCAAAGCCAAAGGCCTGGCGCGCGACCGGCGGCGGCGTTTCGTCCACCACCACTTCCGGCTCCACGACCTCGGTGGTCCAGGCGCGCTCGTGCACCGAGTCGCGCACGGCGGCCTGACGCTTGAGCTCCTCGATCTCCGCCTCGCGCCGGGCGAGCTCGCCGCGCAGCGCCTCCATCTCGGCGGCCTGCCGCGCCTGATCGTCCTTCGCGCGCGCAACGTCGCCTTCCTTGAGCTTGAGGGTCTTGTTCAGCGCGTCGATCTGGCCGTCGCGCTGCGCGAGCGAGGCGACGAGCTCCGACACGCGCGCGTCGCGCTGTTCCACGGCCTTCTGCGCGGCGGCGATCGCGAGGTCGCGCTTGCCTACCTGGCGCTGGGCCTCGGCGAGCGCGACGTCGCGGCGGCTCACCTCCACGTCCTTGGCGGCGAGCGCGCACTCCAGCTCGTGGGCCCGCGCGTCGGCCGCGCCGCGGTCGTCCACGAAGAAACGCGCCTCGCGCGAGAGCGTTCCCGTCTTCTTGAGGTCGTCCACCACCGCGCGATGCGTAGGACCGTAGAACTGGCCGGGATTGTTCTCCACGATCCAGTTCATCTCGAGCTCCGGTTTCAGCGGCGCGAGCATCCAGTTCTGCAAGTCCGTGGAGATGCCGGCCAGCGGCTCCACGCGCCCGTCTTTGACCCAGGCCTTGAGGGTGTCTTCGTCGATCGGGCCAAAAATCTTTCCCGCCGTGTTCTTAACGTACCACATGGATGTCTTTCGTGCTGAACTCATTGAATCGTTTTGTCTGTGCGTGATAGTATACCATATTTTTGGTACACTACTCGGCGTGACACGCGAAACTCGAAATCTTCTGGCCTTCGTCGCGCCCTTCGCGACCTGGATCATCCTGCAGACCCTGCTGCCCGCCACCGCCGGCGCCTACGCCGTGCGCGGCGCCGCCACCGCCCTCGTTCTGCTTGCCGCGCTGCCGACCCTGCGCACGGCGCGCACGCCCGGCGCCGCAACGCCCCGTCCCCTTCCGGCGCTCGGCATGGGCCTCGTCGGCGGCCTCCTCGTGCTCGCCCTCTGGACGCTTCCCGAGGCCAGCGCCCTCTACCGCACCTGGCTCGTGCTCCCCCTCGGCACGGACGCGCCCCCCGCCGCGCCCTCGCCCTATGCGCCCGCCGTCTGCGGCTGGCCGCTCACGCTCGCGAAGCTCGTCGGCAGCGCCTTCATCATCGCCCCCGCCGAGGAGCTCTTCTTCCGCTCATTCCTCTACCGGTGGCTCCAGCAGCGCGACTTCGCGACGCTCCCCCTCGCGCGCTTCGATCTCTCCGCCCTTCTCTGGACGGTCTTTCTCTTCACGCTCGAACACGACCGCCCGCTCGCCGCAGCCCTCTGCGGCCTCATCTATGGCCTTCTCGCCATCCGCTTCGGGCTGCTTTCCGCCATCGTCGCCCACGTCACGACGAACCTTCTCCTCGGCCTCTACGTCATTCTCTGCGGCCAGTGGCAGTACTGGTGAGGCGTTTAGATCACGCCCTTCGAGGAGGGCACGCCGGTTTCGCGCGGATCAAGCGCCACGGCCTGACGCAGGGCGCGCGCGAAACTCTTGAACATGCCTTCGCACACGTGGTGCGTCTCGTCGCCGTCGATCTCGCGGATGTGGATGTTGAGCCGGCCCTCCACGCTCACCGCGCGGAAGAACTCCTCCAGCAGCTTAACCTCGAAGTCGCGCACCATGAGGTGCTTCTTCGGCGTGGCGAACACGAGGAACGGCCGGCCGCCGAGGTCGAGCGCCGTCTCGCACAGCGCCTCGTCCATCGGCAGGCGCGCGTAGCCATAGCGCGTGATGCCGCGCCGTTCGCCGAGCGCGCGGTTGAGCGCCTGGCCAAAGGCGAGGCCCACGTCCTCCACCGTGTGGTGATAGTCCACGTCGAGGTCGCCGTGGCACGTCACCGCGAGGTCGAGGAGCGCGTGCTTGCGCAGCAGCTCAAGCATGTGGTTGAAGAAACCGATGCCGGTATCGATCGTGCCCGCGCCCGTGCCGTCGAGGTTGAGCGCGAGCCGAATCTGCGTCTCGCGCGTGTTGCGTTCAAGTTCCGCCGTTCGCATGATGTCTGTTCCTTTCAGCGCACCGTGACCTTCACGGGCGCGCGCAGGGCGTTCGCGAAGTCGCGCACGGTCTTGTGCCATTCCGCGGCGTTGGCCATCAGCCCCTCGCCCTTGCTGGTGCCGCTCCACGCGGCGCCCGCCCAGTAGCCGAACGACGCGCGCCCGGACGGCGGGAAGAGATAGGTGCTGCCGAGCGCGTCGTCGCCCGTCGTCGCCGGCGCGCAGCCGGGATCGAGCAGGATCGCCGTGCCGATCGACCCCGTGTGCGGGCCGTCCACGTTCTCCGGCTCCCAGTTCGCGATCCAGGCGGCGGCGTGGTCGCGCGCGATCTTGCCGTTGTGCTGGCGCTGTGCGCTGCAGTCAAGCCCCGGCCCCACGCGCGCGCCCACCGGCGCCGCCCCCTTGAACGCGACGGCGAAGTGCGCGAAGTACTGGCCGCGGTCGAGCGTGACACGGCGCGTCTCCTCGCCGAAGCCGCCCCACGCGGGATACGTGAGCTCGAACTCCGTGCGCACCGGCCCGCACTGGATCGTCTTCGCCTTCGACCAGTTGCGCGAGAACGCCCAGCCATTCGTGCCGTCCACGGCGCCGAGACCGCCGCAGCCGCGCGCCGTCGCGACCTTGTAGTTGTCCATGCCCTCGCCATGATCCTTGTGGTACGAGCCTTCGCCCGTGCGCTCCACGAACCAGCGATGCAGCACGGGATACGGCACGCACTTGTTGATGATATCCACGCCGCTCGAGATGAGGCGCTGGCCCTTTGGCGCGGGCTCCATGATGACGGGGCCGTAGGCGCGCGCGCCAAAGCGGTCGTTCTCCCACGCGAAGTCGTCCATGCGCTCCGGCAGGTACTGGCTCCAGCACACGATCGAGAGATCGGCCTGCGGCAGCGAGGCGTCCGAAAGGATGCGGTATTCGCGCTTCTCCTTCGGCTGCAGCCGGCGCGCACCCGTGGAGAAGATCAGCGCACCGCGCCGCTCGTCGTCCTGGTAGGCGACCGGCGCGCACGCCGCCACGTCCCACACGCGCACGGCGGTGTCGCCGGGCCGAAGACCGAGATCCTTCCACTTCACGCTCACGGTCTCCGCCCCGCGCGCGACGTTGAGCGGATTCTCCACGATCACGGTCTTGCCACCCTGCGGCGGCGTCATCGTGGTGCGCGCCACGAGCGGGTCCACGGCCGTGAGGTACACCTCCATGTTGCCGCGCGCATTGTTCGCCGTGGAAATGATCCAGCGTCCGTCGCCGCTGAAGTGCGGATGCGGGTCGGGATGCTGGCGGCTCTCAGACCAGCGCGGCATGCACGCAGGCCGCGTGGAGTAGACGTCCACCATGCGCTTCGTCGCGCGATTGTAGAAGCGTACGCCCCACGGACAGCCACGCCACCAGACGTACGGCGCATAGTCGTAGACCACGTAGACATTGTCGGTGGAAAGGCGGTTGTGACGCGCCAGTTCGTCGGGGCACCACCGCTCCTGACGGTAGCCGTCGAGCGCGTCGAGCGCCTGATGCCACACACCCCTGTCGCACCAGCTGAAACCGCGGCCGTCGTCGTCCCAGATCTCGTGCGAAGCGCAGCCCGAAGGCGAAGGCACCATCTCGCGCGAACCGTCCGGCCGCACAAGCCACATCCGCGGATAGATGTTGTTGTGCGCGGCCCGATATGCCTTGGCGTCGGGCGTCTTCCAGCACTCCTCCCACGCACACATCGCAAGGTCGTCGCGCGCGGGACACATCTGGCCATGGTTCGCGTAGAAGGCCGTACGCCCCCAACTTGTGTATTTTCCCGTGGCGAGTTCGAGCACGCCCTGCACGTAGTTGGTCGCGCCGTTCTCCATGATGAGGCTCGAATCGAGGAATGCCTTCGTGCGGTCGGGCGTGAGCGTGAGATGCGAGAACGGATAGCGAATCGTCTTCACGCCCTTGAGCAATTCGGCGGGGAAAGCGCAGAGGCGCTGTTCCGCGGCCAGATTGCGGAAGTCGCGCCGGTAGAAGACCTGGTCGCGGAAGTAGACCATGTAGTCGTCCTTCACGTCGATAAAGGGAATCTGCCCATCGACGTCCGGCAACGGAATGAGCTCGTCCTTCAGGAAATCGACCACGGCCTTGAACTTCCGGTTCTCCGGCCTCTTCGCCTTCGGCCGTCCCTGCGCGTCGAAGTCGAGAACGCGCTCGTTCTGCGTGAGATCGACCACGAGGAAGCGGCCGTCGGCCGTCATCGTGCGCGAAGTGAAATAGAGGCTCTGCACGTTCGTGGCAATGCCGCCCGAAAGCGCCCAGGAAACGACGCCCGACACGGGGTCGATGCGCTTCTCGAAGAGGCGCGAGGTCGCCGGCG
>CAVGKN010000007.1:0-12987 GCA_963629855.1 Lachnospiraceae bacterium | reverse complement strand
CGGTCGCCGCCAGATCGGCCTTCGAGTCGATCAGCGTGCCGTCCATGTCAAAGAAAACCGCATTCATGTGCGGATCGCCGCGTGGTAGCTCTGCAGCGACCGGACTTCGCCCTTGCCCTCGCGTGCGGCGCGGATGCCCTCGCTGGCGGCGAGCGCGGCGGCCGTGGTCGTGAGATAGGGCACGCGGTACTTGATCGCCGCGCGGCGGATCGAGCTGTCGTCCGCGCGCGCGTCGCGCCGGCCCGACGGCGTGTTGAGAATCAGGCACACCTGGCGGTTCTTGATGAAGTCGAGCACGTCCGGGCGCCCCTGGCCGATTTTGGCGACCATCGTGGCGGCCACGCCGCGTTCCCACAGGAACTTGACGGTGCCCTCGGTGCCGATGATCTCGAAGCCAAGATCCACGAAGTTCTTCGCCGCCTGCGCCGCGTCGTCCGTCTTCGTGGAGAGCGACACAAGCACCTTGCCGGGCTTCGTGGGCAGCGGCAGACCGGCCGCCTCCTGCGACTTGAAGTAGGCGAGGCCGAACGTGTCCGCAAGACCCAGCACTTCGCCCGTGGAGCGCATTTCCGGCCCGAGCACGGGATCAACTTCCGGGAACTTCTCGAACGGCAGCACGGCCTCCTTCACGCCGTAGTACGGCACCACGTGGCGGCGGTCGAGGCCCAGCCCTTCCACCGTTTCGCCGAGCATGAGGCGCACGGCGATCGGCGCCATCTGCGTGCCAGCCACCTTCGAGACGAGCGGCACCGTGCGCGACGCGCGCGGATTGGCTTCGATCACGTACACCTTGTCGTTCTCGATCGCGAACTGCATGTTCATGAGGCCCACAACCTTGAGCTCTTCCGCAATGCGGCGCGTGTAGTCGAGGATCGTGGCCTGGTTCTTCTCGCTGATCGAGACGGGCGGCAGCACGCACGCGGAGTCGCCCGAGTGCACGCCCGCCAGCTCCACGTGCTGCATGATCGCGGGGATGAACACCTTCTTGCCGTCCGACAGCGCATCGGCCTCGCATTCCAGCGCGTGGCACAGGAAGCGGTCAAGATAGAGCGGCCGGTCGGGCGTCACGCCCACGGCCTTGGCCACGTATTCGCGCAGCATCTGCTCGTCGTGGATCACCTCCATGCCGCGGCCGCCAAGCACGAACGACGGACGGATGATCAGCGGATAGCCGAGATCGGCCGCGACCTTGAGAGCGCCTTCGATGTCGCTCGCCATTTCGCTTTCCGGCATCGGAATGCCGAGGCGGTTCATGATGGAGTGGAAGCGGTCGCGGTCTTCGGCGGCGTCGATCGAATCGACCGAGGTGCCGAGGATGTTGCAGCCGGCCTCCGCCAGGCCGCGCGCGATGTTGAGCGGCGTCTGGCCGCCGAACTGCACGATCACGCCCAGCGGCTTCTCCGCGCGGTAGATCTGCAGCACGTCCTCGAGCGTGACCGGCTCGAAGTAGAGGCGGTCCGACGTGTCGTAGTCCGTCGACACGGTCTCGGGGTTGCAGTTGACCATGATCGTCTCGAAGCCGCGCTCGCGCATGGCCAGCGCCGCGTGCGTGCAGCAGTAGTCGAACTCGATGCCCTGGCCAATGCGGTTCGGGCCGCCGCCGAGAATCATGATCTTCTTCTTCGTGCCGTCCGAGACCGGCACCTCGCTCTTCGTGCCGTTGTAGGACGAGTAGTAGTACGCCTCGTTCTCCACGCCCGAGACCGGCACCGCGTGCCACGTCTCCACGCAGCCGAGTGCCTCGCGGCGTTCGCGCACGGTCTTCTCCGGCACCTTGAGCAGCTGCGAAAGGTACTTGTCGCTGAAGCCGTCCTTCTTCGCCTGCACGAGCAGGTCGTCCGGCGGCAGCGTGCCCTTGTAGGAGAGAAGCTTCTCCTCTTCCTGCACGAGCTCGCGCATCTGCTGCACGAAGTAGGCCTTCACGCCCGTGAGCGAGAAGATCTGCTCGTCCGTGGCGCCCTTGCGCAGGGCCTCGTACATCTGGAAGTGGCGCTCGCTGTTCGGCACGGCGAGCAGATGCAGCAGCTCGTCGAGCGTCTTCTCGTGGAAGTCCTTCGCGAAGCCCAGGCCGGCGCGGCCGCGCTCGAGCCCGCGAATCGCCTTCTGCAGCGCCTCCTTGTAGTTCTTGCCGATGGACATCACCTCGCCCACGGCCTTCATCTGCGTGCCGAGGCGGTCTTCCACCGCGCGGAACTTCTCGAACGCCCAGCGCGCGAACTTGAGCACCACGTAGTCGCCGCTCGGCGTGTACTTCTCGAGCGTGCCGTCGCGCCAGTAGGGGATCTCGTCCATCGTCATGCCCGCGGCGAGCTTCGCCGAGACGAGCGCGATCGGGAAGCCCGTGGCCTTCGAGGCGAGCGCGCTGGAGCGGCTCGTGCGCGGATTGATCTCGATGATGACCACGCGGCCCGTCTTCGGGTCGTGCGCGAACTGCACGTTCGTGCCGCCGATCACGCCGATCGACTCCACGATCTTGAAGGCGTCGCGCTGCAGACGCGCCTCGAGCTCCTTGGAGATCGTGAGGAACGGCGCGGCGCAGAAGCTGTCGCCCGTGTGCACGCCCACCGCGTCGATGTTCTCGATGAAGCACACCGCGATCATCTGGTTCTTCGCGTCGCGCACGACTTCGACCTCGAGCTCCTCCCAGTTGAGGATGGACTCCTCGATCAGGCACTGGTGCGTGAGCGAGGCGTCGAGCCCGCGCGCGCAGATCGTGCGCAGTTCCTCCTCGTTGTAGCAGAAGCCGCCGCCCGTGCCGCCCATCGTGTAGGCCGGGCGCACAACCACGGGATAGCCGATGTCGTCGCGCACGAGGCGCACCGCCGCCTCCACGTCGTGCACGATGCCCGAACGCGGCGTTTCGATGCCGAGCTTCTGCATCGTCTCCTTGAAGACCTCGCGGTCCTCGCCGCGCTCGATCGCGTCGAGGTTCACGCCGATGACCTTCACGTTGTACTTGTCGAGGATGCCCTTCTTGGCGAGCTCCATCGAAAGATTGAGACCCGTCTGACCGCCGAGGTTCGGCAGGATCGCGTCGGGTCTCTCCTTTGCAATGATCTGTTCGAGGCGCTCTTCGTTGAGCGGCTCGATGTACGTGGAGTCCGCCATCACCGGATCGGTCATGATGGTGGCCGGGTTCGAGTTCACGAGCACGACCTTGTAGCCGCAGGCTCTCAGCGCCTTGCACGCCTGAGTGCCGGAATAGTCGAATTCACACGCCTGCCCGATGACGATCGGCCCCGAGCCGATGATCAGAACCTTATCCACGTCCGTACGCTTCATCTACCGTTTGTCCTTGCCTTAATGAGGGTGAGCAAAATCGGGATATCAGTATACCCCAAATGCGCCCGCAAATCAAGCAGTAATGGGTTACTCAAGTTCGCGCGCGAACTTGAGTAACCCATTACTCACCGGCACGGGGCGACGTCGAAGCTCGCCCGCACGAGGTCGCGCGCGGCGGCGAGATCGGCGCAGGCGCCGGTGGCGATGAACTGCACGATGAGGTTGCCAATCGCCGTGCCCTCGGTGGGTCCGGCGAAGACGTCGAGTCCCGTGGCCGCGGCGGTGAGGTGGTTGAGATAGCCGTCCTTCGACCCGCCGCCCACGATGTTCACCGACGTGTAGGCGTTGCCCGTGATCCCGGAGAGCCTATGGATCGTCTCCGCGTAGCACTGCGCGAGCGAGGCGTAGACGCACTGCAGCAGCTCGCCCACGGTGGTGGGCTTCACGGTCGCCGCGGCGATGACCTCGGCGATCATGGAGTCGGGGGAAAGGAAGCGCGCGTCGTTCACGTCCACGCGGCCGGCGAAGTCGGGCACGGCCTTGGCGGCGGCCTCGAGGTCGGCGAAGGACCACGCGCGGCCGGGCGTGTGGTCGGCGAGCGACCAGGTGGCGGTCTTCTCCTTGCCGGCCACGTAGTCGACGCCGTTCAGTTCGCGGCGGATGCTCTGGATCATCCAGAGGCCCATGATGTTCTTCAGGAAGCGGTAACGGCACCAGGCGCCGCCTTCGTTCGTGAAGTTCGCGGCCATCGCCTGCGCGGTCGTGAGGGCGCGGTCGTTCTCCACGCCGAGCAGCGACCAGGTGCCGCTCGAGATGTAGACGGCGGCCGCGTCGCGCGCGGGCACGGCGAGGAAGGCGCTGCCGGTGTCGTGCGTGGCGGGCAGCACCACGTCGGCGTCGAAGCCGACCTGCGCCTGGATCTCGGGCGCGAGGCGGCCGAGCACGGTGCCGGGCATGAGTAGCTCGCCGAAGATGCGGCGCGGCAGACCGAGACGCGCGATGAGGTCGTCGTCCCAGACGCGCTTGCGCGCGTCCAGCAGGTTCGTGGTGGAGGCGTTCGTGTACTCGTTCGAGAGCTTCCCGGTGAGGACGTAGTTGAGGTAGTCCGGCACCATGAGGAAACGGTCGGCGGCCTCGAGTTGTTCGGGATGCTCGCGGCGCAGCGCGGCGAGCTGGTAGATCGTGTTGAACGGCTGCTCCTGAATGCCCGTAAGGCCGTAGAGCTCGCCCGGCGAAATCACGCGCTCGACCAGCGAAGCGGCGTTCTGCGTGCGGGCGTCGCGGTAGGCGACCATGTCCGAGCACGGCGTGCCGGCGGCGTCGAGCAGGATGAAGTCCACGCCCCACGTGTCAATGCCGATGGTGGCGGGGATCTTGCCAAGGTCGCGGCACTTGGCGATGCCGGCGATCACGCTGCGCGCGAGCGCCTCGTGATCCCAGCAGTCGTGGCCGTTGCGGCGCACCTGGGCGTTGTCAAAGCGATAGATCTCTTCAAGCACCATGCGCCCGTTCTCGACGTGGCCGAGGATGTGGCGCCCGGAAGAGGCCCCGATGTCAATGGCAAGGCAGTAGGTCATGGATCAACTCTCCTCTCGTCTCAGAAGATGCCGAACAGCTTCCTCCCCTTCACGGGACGCAGCGTGAGGCTCCACGTCTCCTTCTGGATCGGGAAGATGTACTTTCTCATCGGCTGCGGGCCGCAGCTCGCGCCGCCGAGGCCGAGCTGGCGGCAGTCGAGATTGAGCAGCACTTCAGGCTGCGGACGCAGCACGGAGCGGTGACGCTTCTCGCCGTTGCGCTGATGCGCGAACTCGAGATCCTCCATGCGGAAGTGCAGCGCCTGCACGTAGAGCGGCGCGTCGCCGCTGAACTCCACGCCCGCGCCGCTGCCGTCCGTGAAGCGCACGGTGCGCACGTCGCACTTGTAGCCGTTGTCCTGCGGACGCACGTACGGCTCGTACTGGTCGGTGACGGTGCTTTCCCACCAGCCGAGGAACGACCCCGTCTTGCGGTCGATGTAGTTCTCGCGCGGGCCGCGGCCGTAGTAGGCCATGTTCTCGAGCGAGGGGTCGAGCTTCCACGACGTGCCGATGCGCGGCAGCGCGGGCGGCATCGTGCCGTGCGGCGTGACGGTGTTCTTCACCGTCGCCGTGCCGTCCGCGCGGAACGTCCACTCGGCCTCGTAGGCGAAGCCGGCGCTCTTGGAGCCCGTCACCTCCACGGCGGCGATCACGCGCACCACGTTCGCGTCGGCGGGGAAGTCCACGCGCAGCGGACGCGCGTGGTAGCGCAGCTGCGTGAGGCCCGAGGCGTAGAAGCTCCGCGTGCGGTCTTCGCCCCATCGATTGCCGTCGCGCAGCCAGCGGTCGTTGTCCGTGAACGCGCGCTCGCACGTGAACTGCGGGCCGGCGGCCACGCCCGGCGCCGGATCCCTGAGAATCGTCTTTCCGTTCATCACAAGCTCGCAAAGCGTGCCCGACTTCCGGCAGAACACGGCCTTCGTGTCACCCGCGCGCACGGCGACGGTCTTCTCGTCCTCGCGCACAACGGGGCGGTCGCCCGCCGGGATCTCCGCCACGGCCGGCGCGGCCGCGCGCACGAGATGCTGATCGCGCGCGATCACGTAGCCCGCCTTCGCCCAGCGCGTCTCCGCCTTGAGCGAGAACGCGAAGTTGACGAAGTATTCCCTGTTCGACTTGAACACGCCTTCGGGGAAGGACACCGTGAAGTCGCCACGCGACAGCGGCGCCACGGCCGGCACGTCGATCACGCCCGAGGCGACCACGCGGCCGTTCTCGAGCAGATCCCACTTGCCCGCGAAGGCGTCGGCCGCCGTGAAGCAGAAGCGGTTCCACAGCGTCGCCACGCCGGTCTGGGCGTTGAACTTCTCGACCACGAGGTTGCGGTGCACATGGCCGACTTCCACGAGCTTCGCGGAGACCTTGCGCAGCGGGCCGATCACGCCGTTGCAGCAGAACGGGCCGTCGTTCGGCATTTCGTCGTTATCACCGCCGTAGGCGAGGAAGCGCGCCTGCTTGCCCGTCTTCGGGCACTTGTAGTCCTCGGTCTTCCAGTAGCCCTGGTCGATCCAGTCCCAGATGCAGCCGCCGGAGAGCGCGGGATAGGCGTAGAAGGCGTCCCAGTATTCCTGGAAGTTGCCGATGGCGTTGCCCATCGCGTGCGCATATTCGCACAGGAAGAACGGCTTGCCCGCCGTGTGGCCGCCGATCGCGAAGCCCTCGCCGCCGTCCGCGCTCTTGAGGGAGCCCGTCGTCATGTTGCCGAGCTTGCCGCGACGCTCCACCCACTCGACCGTGGGATACATGGACGAGTCCACGTCGGCGTCCGCATTGCCGCGCTCCCAGTGCACGAGGCGCGTGTTGTCGAGCGCGTGCACGGCCTTGATCGCGTTGCGGAAGCCGTCGCCGTGGCCCGTCTCGTTGCCCATCGACCACATGAAGATGGCCGCGTGGTTGCGGTAGTTCATCACGTTGTTGACGTTGCGCTCGAGGATCGTGCCATACCACTCCTTGTACCGGCCAAGGCCGTTCTTGCCGTAGCCGGGCTCGTGCCCTTCCACGTTCGCCTCGGCCACCATGTAGATGCCGTAGCGGTCGCACAGGTCGTACCAGCTGTGGTGGTTCGGATAGTGCGACGTGCGCACGGTGTTGATGTTGTAGCGCTTGAAGAGGGTGACGTCCTGGAGCATTTCGTCCAGCGACACGGTGCGGCCGTTCTCCGGGCTGCACTCGTGGCGGTTCACGCCCTTGAACTTCACGGGCTTGCCGTTGAAGCGGATTTCGTTCTTCACGATCTCCACGTGCTTGAAGCCCACGCGGCACGCGCGCACGTCGTCGCCGGCCTTCATCACGAGCGTGTAGAGGTAGGGATCCTCCGCGCTCCAGGCCCGTGCGCCCTTCACCACGAGACGGCCGTTCTCCAGGTCGCCGACCTTCTTGAAGTCCGCATCGTAGAGCGTGGCCGCAACGGCCGCCGAGCCGCCCACGACCTTCGCATCGAGGTCGAGCCGCCAGTTCTGGAAATTCTGGTCGGGCGTGGTGCGCACGCAGAAGTCGTTGAGGCGCACCTTCGGTGTCGCGAAGAGGCTCACGTCGCGGAAGATGCCCGAATAGCGGAACATGTCCTGGTCTTCGAGGTAGCTGCCGTCGCACCAGCGGTAGACTTCCACGGCGAGCAGGTTGTCGCCGTCCTTGAGATACTTCGTCACGTTGAACTCGCTCGGCAGCTTCGAGTCTTCGGCGTAGCCGACCTTCTGGCCGTTCACCCACACGTAGTAGGCGCTGTAGACGCCGTCGAAGCGCAGGAACACGTCGCGGCCCGCCCAGGTCTCCGGCACGCGGAACGTGCGGCGGTAGGAGGAGACGGGATTGTAGTCGCCCTTGAGCGTGTCGCGGTCGAGGATCTGCGGCCACTTGTTCGCGTGCGGATAGCGCGAGTTCGTGTAGCCGGGCGACCCGAAGCCGCGCAGCTCCACACAGCTCGGCACGTCGATCGTGAACCACTGCGAGTCGTCGAAGTCGGTCTTCCAGAAGTCGAGCGGACGCAGGGCGGGATCGCCGCACCAGCTGATCTTCCAGATGCCGTTGAGGCTCGCGCGATAGGGCGTGGCCGGTTCAAGGTCGTCCGTCAGCGCGGCCTTCTCATCCGCGAGCGGCATGGAATAGGCGCGCGCGGGTTCGCGGTTGATGGAGTTGACGGCGGTATTCTCCCAGTCAGGCGCCGCTGCGGCGGCAAGCGCGAAGATGGACAGGATGAGGACGGATTGTGACTTCATGGGGATAAGTGCTTGGTGCTTGGTGCTGAGTGCTGAGTGCTTGGTGCTTGGTGCGGGAAGAGACGGAACGCCTGATGCAGTCGGTGAAGACGGCATCAGGCGCCCGCGGGGCGATTAGCCGAACAGCTTGGAGAAAAAGCCGCCGGTGACGGTGGACTCGTAGCCGGTGAACGGCTTGCCGTTCACCATCACCTGGCGCTTCTCCGGGCAGAACGTGGCGCGGCAGCCGGTGCGCGCCGAGGCGTTCGCCATGATGAGGGCGATCGCGTGCGAGTAGCCGGCCTCGATCGGCGCATTCGGATTCTTGCGCGCGCGTACGCACTCCATCCAGTTGCGCATGTGCGCGCTCGTGAGGGAGTCGCCGCCCGTGTTCGCGCTCGTCACGACCGTTTCCTTCGGCGCGGGCAGGTCAGTTGCCCGCCACTTCGCGCGCTCGACTCCTTCGTTCGTGACCTTGCCCTTGCCCATGTCCACGCATCCGTTCGGGCCGAAGTACTTCTCGACCGGCGATTCGCCGTTCGGGTTCGAGCCGCCGCCGCAGTTCGTCTGGTGCGACTGGAACACGCACTGGAAGCCCTTGCCCTTCACGCCGCTCTCGCCATACTCGAGAACCGTCGTGAACGTGTCGAAGCTCTGGCGGCCGTCCACCCACTGGTAGAGTCCGCCGGACGACATCGCGCTCTTCGGATACGGCATGTCCATGAACCACGCGACCGTGTCGATCTGGTGGCACATCCACTGGCCCGGCGTGCCGCTCGAGAACGGCCAGAACAGGCGGAACTCGAGATACGCGCGCGGATCGAACGGATACGCCGACGGATCACGGTCGAGCAGCCAGAGGTTCCAGTCAATGTCCTCCTTCTTGAGGGACTTGATGAGATTTTCGGGCCGACGCCAGCGGCGCGGCTGGTTCACGTTCCAGCGCAGATCCACGTAGGAGACGTCGCCGAACTTGCCGGAGTTGATGAACTCCTTGGCGGCCATGTACTTCTTGCCCGAACGGCGCTGGGAGCCGATCTGCAGCACGGCGCCCGGCAGCATCCTGCCGCCCGCGCGCTTCGCCTCCACGGCGTCCTTGAGCATGTTCGCCGAGTACATGTCCTCCGCCAGCGGCTTTTCGCAGTAGGCGTCCTTGCCGGCGTTGACGGCGTGGGCGGCGTGCTGCGCGTGCTGGAAGTCGGCGGTGGAGATGATCACCGCGTCGATGTCCTTGGCCTGCTCGTAGAGGGCCACGTCGCTCGCGTAGGCGGCGATCTTGTGGCCGAGCTTCTTCTCGAGCTCCGGCACGGCCTTCTCGTTCAGGCGCTTCTTCCAGAGATCCGCCACGGCCACGAGGTCGAAGTTGAGATTCTTGTTGTGGTGCAGGAAGCAGGGCAGCAGCGACCCGCGGAAGCGGTCGGAGTAGCCCACGCACGCCACGCGCACGGTTTCGTTGGCGCGGTAGTAGGGACCGGCCGCAAGGGTCGGCGCCTTCTGGGCCCGGAGGATGCCGGGCATCGCGGCCACAGCCGCGACGCCGGCGCCGAGCTTCACGAATTCACGACGATTCGTCTCGCTCATGTTGCGTGTTCCTTTCGTGACGCGTCGTCTCAGACGACCACTTCCCAGCCGTTGCGGCTGTACTCGCGCTTAAGCGAGATGCCCATCTTGCGGCAGGGGCAATCCTTCGGGAAGTCCATCTTCACGGGATCCCAGCCGAAGCCCGTGTCGTACACGTAGCTCAGGTTGCACAGACCGCACAGCACCGCCCCGCGGCCGCCGACTTCGGCGGGCGAGATCGTGGGCTTGCGCGAGAAGTAGCACTCCACGAAGTTCTGCACCTGGTTCGGGCTCTTGTAGAGCTGCACCTTGCAGTGGTCGATGTCGTACTTCTTCTCGAGCGCGGAGAGGGTCGCGTCGAGGCGGTTGTCCTTCTTCTGCGAAGCGGCCGTGCCGTAGTCCTTGCCCACGGAGGCCGCCACGAGCGTGAGGCCGTTGATGGGCTGCATGTCGGCGAGCGCCTTGCGGATCTCAGCCGTGGGCTTGCCCACGATGCCTTCCCACACGGCGATCTTGCCGCGGTTGACGGCCACGACGCCCTTGGTGCCGTAGAACACCGTGCCCCACGTGCTGAACGGCCCGTGGTAGAGCTCGATGTCGCCCCCGTTCGGCTTCTTGAAGATCATCTTCATGCCGAACTGGCGGCGGCCGCCATGGTGGAGGTCGGTGGAGCAGGGCTCGTCGGAGCGGATGATCTTGTACGGGCCGCTCTTGTCCATGTCCATGCCCCACTGGGCGATGTCGAGGTGGTGCGCGCCCCAGTCGCCGTTGTAGCCGGTGGCGAAGTCGTCGTCGAAGCGCCAGAACATCGGATACCACCCGTTCACGCCGCGCGGCGCGAGCTGGTCGGAGTAGGGACGCCACTTGGCCGGACCGAGCCACATGTTCCAGTCCACGTTCGGATTCGGCGCGCCTTCCTTGGCGGCGTTCTTCGGGTCGTCGAAGAAGCGGATCGGGTGCGACGGGCCGCCGAGCTTGCTGCCGCCGCGGCCGTAGTTGGCGTCCACGTACTGCAGGTCGCCGATGAAGCCGTTGCGCACGATCATGCACGCCGTGCGGAACTCGCGCCAGCTGCGCTGCATCGAGCCGGTCTGGAACACGCGGCCGTACTTTTCCTGCGCGGCGATGACCTTGCGGGCTTCGTCGATCGAGAACGTGAGCGGCTTCTCGCAGTAGACGTCCTTGCCGGCCTTCATCGCCTCGACGGCGATGTAGGCATGCCAGTGGTCAGGCGTGGCAATGCACACCATGTCGATGCTGGGATCCTTGAGCACGTCGCGGAAGTCGGCCACAGCCTTGCACGGCGGCACCTTCACGCCCTTCTTCGCGTAGAAGGCGTCCACGCGCCGGGCGCCGTCTTCGCGGCGTTCCTTGTCGCAGTCGCAGCACGCCACGACCTGCGCGCCGAGGCCATACTGGTTGAGGAACTGCGGCATCAGCGTCGTGCGACCCTGGACGCCCAGGCCGATCATGGCCACGTTGGCCTTCTCGCCGGCCGCGAGCTTGCGCGGCGCGATCTTGGTGGAAGCACAGCCCACGAGCGCGGCCGACGCGGCCGTGCCGAGGAGGAAATGACGACGATTCAGATTCATTCTAACCCTCTCTAACGTCTGATTTCTGATTTCTAATTTTTAACGTTTAACGTTTAACTTTTAACTTTTAACTTTTAACCTAGCAGCGTCCCTTGCTCTTGAGGAACGCGAACGACGGCGTGACGGCGTCGAGCGAGTCGAAGTGCCGCTCGCACTCCACAACCCACCACTTGACGCCATCGGCGTCCGCGGCGACCGCGAGCTTGTCCCAGTCCACGCCCTTGGCGCACACTTCGCCCTTCTCGTTGCGTCCGGGCTGGCCGAGGATCGCGTCGAACTTCTTGACGCCCGCGCCCATGCCGTTCTCCTTGGCATGGAGGGTCTGCGAACGGTGGGGATACTTCCGGTACTGCTCGCACGGATCGTAGCCGGCGCACGTGGTCCAGCCCACGTCCTGCTCCATGCACACGTTCGGATGCGTGTTCGAGAAGAAGTAGTCCCAGTACGTGGTGCCGTCCTTCAGCTTGAGGTTGAACTCGCCCGTGTGGTTGTGCAGGCCGATCTTGCAGCCGAACTTGGCGGCGTCTTCCGCGGCCTTGTTGTAGTAGTCCACGAGCTTCTTCATGAAGTCGTCGAGATTCTCGCCCTTCTTCGGGAAGTTGCCGCCGCCGGGGCAGATGATCGTGGTGTTGCCGAAGCCGAGATTGAACTCGCACGTGGCCTTCACGTTCGCCGGGCTGAAGGCGTCGCGGCCGACGTGCGTGCCGCAGCCGACGAGCCCGTTCGCGTCGAGCATCTTCTTGAGCTCGGCCGGCTTCTTGCCGTAGTAGCCCGCGAACTCCACGCCCTTGTAGCCGATCTTCGCGACTTCCTCAAGCGCCTTTTCGATGCCCACCGTGGGGATGTACTTGTGCAGCGAGTAGAGCTGGAGGGCGACCTGGCCCTTCTTGCAGCCGGTCAGCGTGCAGCAGCCGTCCGCAAATGCCGCCGCGACTCCCGTCGCGGCCAGCGATCCCAAGAAACCCCGTCTTGTCAGGTTCATTGTTTTTTCCTTTTGTTTGTGTCTGTGTTTTTTTGGATGCCAACCACTGCTACGAAATCTGGTCCATCGTGACGACGGGCAGATCCTTCTTCGGCTCGACCATCGGGCGCAGCGCCGAGGCGTCGAACGCATAGCCGTTCGCGCCCAGCGGCCACACCACGGGCGCCGTGTTGAGGATCGTGGCGCGGAAGCCCTGCAGCGTCGCGCCCATGTTGCCCGTGTGGGACGAGTTGCAGCCCTCGTTCTCGATCACGAACGGATACTTGAAGCCCTTCTTCATGAGCGTCTGCAGGAACTTCGTCCAGTCGCACGAATCGCTGCCGCCGAAGCCCGGCAGACGCGGCTCGTAGTTCAGGCGCGCCCACTCGTTGGCGGCGATCGGCACGCCGGCCTTCTGCGCAAGCGCCTTGTCGACCACCTGCTCGGGATAGAGACGGCCCCAGTAGATCGCGTCCTTCGTCTTGGCGAAGTTGCGCGTGCCCTTGATGTGCACGCGACGCAGCTTCGAGAAGTCCATCGCCTCGATCACGTCGCTCGGGTCGATGTGCTGCCAGATGTCGTGCGAGGGATCGTACGTTTCCTGCAGCGCGCTCGCGTCGTCGAGAATCGCGTACATGAGCTTGCGCGCGGCGAGGCAGCCCGGCAGATTGTTGTAGGCGTCCGGCGCCGTGGCCGGCTGCCAGCCTTCCATCGGACAGTTCTCCACGCACACGGTCACGCCGAGCGACTTGGCATAGTTGAGCATCGGCTGGAAGACCTTCTTGAACTTGTTGAGGTTCTTCTCGAAGCCGCCGTCC
>CAVGKN010000006.1:0-13466 GCA_963629855.1 Lachnospiraceae bacterium | reverse complement strand
ATGGTATACTATGCGCCATGGAAATGGTCAAGTCATTCTTCTTCGGCGCGGCGCTGCTCGGCGCCGCGATGGCGTCGGCGACGACGCTGCACTTCGCGGGCGACTCGACGCTCGACGACAACGGCTACAGCCTTGGCGGGCGCATCCGCGCGCCCTACTACAGCTGGGGCACGCAGCTTCAGAAGGCGATGAAGAACGGCAACGCCGTCGCGAACTACGCGGAGTGCGGCGCCTCCACGAAAAGCTTCGTCAAGAGCGGCCGATGGGCGAAGCTCATCGCCGGCGTGAAGCCCGGGGACTTCGTGGCGATCCAGTTCGGGCACAACGACCAGAAGCGCTCGAGCACGTTCTACCTCAAGGAGCGCTGGGCCGACCCGAAGGGGCTCTTCCGCGAGATCGTGCGCGGCTGGGTGGCGGAGATTCGGGCGAAGGGCGCTTCGCCGATCCTCGTCTCGCCGATCTGCCGCGCGACGTTCGACAAGGACGGGAAGAAACTCGTCGACGCGGAGCACAAATCCGACGGCGTGTGCCTGCGAAGCTACCGCGACGCGATGCGCGAGCTCTCCGAGGAGCTCAAGTGCGACTTCGTGGACATGAACAACATGACGCGCGACCTGATGGAACGCATCGGCCGCGACGCGGCGTGGAAGTTCTACGTCATTTCCACGGGCACCGTGCGCGGCAAGGACGGCGAGCCGGCGCAGGACACGACGCATCCGAACCAGACGGGCGCGGAGGCCTTCGCGAACCTGTTCCTGAAAGACGTCCGATCGCGCGGCCTCGCCGTGGCGAAGCTCTTCAAGGACGCGGACTTCCCGATCGACGCTTTCGGCGCGAAGACGGGCGGCGTGAAGAACGTGGAACTGCGCGCAGACTGAAAGGGAGACGGTCGGGATCCGACCGAGTTTTCCCTACACGTCGATGCGGATGATCTTGCGGATCACGAGCCAGCCGACGACGATGAGGGCGAGCGCGGCGCCGACGCAGAGCGCACCCGTGCGCGAAAGGAGAAACGGCCTCATCACGTCCGGCTTGAGAATGGTCATGGCCACGCCGAGCACGAGGGGCATGAGCGACACGATCACGCCCTGCATGCGGCCCTGCGCGGTGAGCGTGCGCACGCGGCGCTCAATGCGCTGGCGGCCGCGGATGGTCTCGGAGATCTTGTCGAAGATGTCCGTGAGATTGCCGCCCGTGCGGCGCGCAATGTCGATGGAGGTGCACACGAGCGTGAGATCGTCCGAGCCCATGCGGCGGTCGAGCGACATGAGCGCGTCCTCGAAGGGCAGGCCCACGCGCAGCTGCTGCAGCAGCACGGTGAACTCCTGGGCGATGGGCTTCTCGCCGGCCTCCACCACGCTCTCGAAGGCCTGGTTGATCGAGAAGCCAGCGCGCAGGGCGTTCGCCATCGTGCCGAGCGCGTCCACGAGCTGGTCGTTGAACTTCGCGCGGCGGCGTTCGCGCAGGAGATGCGCGTAGCGAGCGGGCAGCGTGAACGCGAACGCGCCCGCGCCGAGGCCGAGCAGCACGCCGGCGAGCGTGGAGACGAGGTTCGTGAAGCTGAAGAGCGGGATGAAAAAGAGGAAGAACGCGGCGATGGCGGCAAGGCGGCCGAGACGCGCGATGCGCTGCGGCGGAATGAAGAGGAAGACATCCTCGAACTGGCGGCTCGTCGTGGCGCCCATCTGCGTGGCGTAGGCGTCCGCGCCCTCGTGCAGGGCGGCGACAAAGAGCCCCGTGAAGCCCGCGAAGGCGGCGAAGGCGGCGATGATCGCACTCCAGAAGACGACGGCGTCGGTCATGGCATCGTTCCTCCCGCGTCAGCGGCCGTGCACCTCGAGATTCACGGCGCGGTCGAGATCGGGATTGAAGACAGCCGTGTCGAGGAAGAGTCCGCGGCTCTTCATGTGTTCGTAGAAGGTCGGCACGGCGCCGGTGGGGCGGAACGCGCCGAGCACGCGGCCCTGGTCGTCCACGCCGGTCTGGCGGAAGGCGAAGATGTCCTGCATCACGATCTGCTGCCCTTCCATGCCCGTGACCTCGGAAATGGCGACCACCTTGCGCGAGCCGTCCGAGAGGCGCGACTCGTGGATGATCACATCGACGGCTGAGGCGATCTGCTCGCGGATGGCGCGCGAGGGCAGTTCAAGGCCACTCATGAGCACCATCGTCTCCAGGCGCGAAATCACGTCGCGCGGCGAGTTGGCGTGCACGGTGGTGAGCGAACCGTCGTGGCCGGTGTTCATGGCCTGGAGCATGTCGAGCGCCTCGCCGCCGCGACATTCGCCGACGATGATGCGGTCGGGGCGCATGCGCAGGCAGTTCTTCACGAGGTCGCGGATCGTCACGGCGCCGCGGCCCTCGATGTTCGGCGGGCGCGCCTCAAGCCGCACCACGTGGGGCTGCGCGAGGCGAAGTTCAGCGGCGTCCTCCACGGTGACGATGCGCTCGTCGTGCGGAATGAAGCCGGAGAGCAGATTGAGCAGGGTGGTCTTGCCGGAACCCGTGCCGCCGGCCACGACGATGTTCTTGCGCATCATCACGCAGGCGCGCATGAACTCGGCGGCGTTGTGCGTCCAGGTGCCGAACCGGATGAAGTCATCCGCCGTGAGCGTGCGACGCGCGAACTTGCGGATGGTCAGCGTGGGCCCGGAAAGGGCGAGCGGCGGAATGATCGCGTTCACGCGCGAGCCGTCCGCCAGACGCGCGTCCACGTAGGGTTGCGATTCGTCGATGCGGCGGCCGATGGGCGAGACGATGCGCTCGATGATGGCGAGCACGCTCGCATCGTCCGTGAACTGCAGGTCGGTGAGCTCCAGGCGGCCATGGCGCTCCACGTAGACCTGATGCGGCCCGTTGACCATGATTTCGGTCACGGAGTCATCGGCAAGAAGGTCTTCGAGCGGGCCGAGACGCAGCGCCTCGTTGAAGACTTCGCGCTCAAGACGCGCCGCGTCGAGGTCGGGCGGCAAACGGCCGCTCTTCGCCACCTGGTCGACGATTTCGTGGATCTTCTCGACGGCCTTCTTTTCGAGGCCTTCCCGATCCACGCCCGCCACGGTGAGCCGCTTGAGGTCGAGCCGCGCGATGAGTTCGTGCTGGATCTGCGCCCTGGCCTGGCGCAGCCGCGCCTGGAAAATTGGATTCTGCGCACCCGTCGCCGCCACGGGCGTCTGCGCGGCCGACGGCCTGTGCGGCGGCGGCGCTTCAGCCTGCGGCGCCTCCGCCGGCTCCTCCACAGGCGAAACGCGGATGAGGGAGCCGCCGATCTGGACGACCGCGTCGGACGCGAGCGTGACGGCGTCGGAGATGGGCTCGCCGTTCACGTAAGTGCCGTTCGAACTGTCGAGATCCTGCAGCGTGACGACGCCGTCCGCGACCACGAGACGGGCGTGGCGGTCGGAGACGTCCGGATAGGGCAGATGAATGCGGCAGCCCTCGCCGCGGCCGATGAGATAGGCGCCGTCCGTGACGCGCAGCCGCCGGGAAGTGGCGTTGTCGGGCAGAACGACGTCAATCTGGAAGGCCATGGCTAGCGCCCTCCGATTTCAAGCTGACGTTTCGTGTTGAGCGCCTCGATCTCGCTGCGGATCTTGGCGAAATCGACCTGCGGCAGCTCCTTTTCGTAGGAAGTGTCGTTGCGGTTGCGCAGGGCGAGGGTGAGCCGGCCGCGGATCTGTTCGGCAAAGACGAGCATCTCGGCCTCGCGCGGCGTGACCTCGAGCGTGACGGTGGAATAGGAGCCGCCGCCCGCGGCGGCGAGCGTGTGCGCGCTCTTCGCCGTCTCCTTGCCCGTGGCGAGCACGAGCACGTTCTGCAGCATCGTGCACGTGACGAGCTCCTGCACCACGGTCTTGCCGTCGTCGGCCGTCTTCGGGAAGGAGAACGTGCCGATCACATCCACGTGGTCGTTCGGGCGCACCATGCCGCTCACGGCCGCGGCGCCGGAGGCGTTGATCGACACGGCGCGCATCTTGCGCCGGATGTCGCCCGCAAGGCCGCCGCCCACGGGGTTGCCGCCCTCGATGTCGGACCAGAAGAGAATCTCCTTCGCGCGACGGCCCGTGACAAGGCGACGCCCCACGATGTCCGGCACCTGGGCCTCCGTGAGCGCCTGGCCGCGCAGGCCGCTTTCCGGCACCGTGCGCAGGCGCAGATCCGCCTTCTGGATCACGGTGCCGCTCGGCATGTCCTTCACAAAGCACAGCACGTCGAGCGTGCCGTAGCGCGCGTTGAAGTTGTCGCGCAGCCGACGGTACTCGGCATCTTTGGCCGTAAGGTAGGTGCGCGTGAGCAGCGCGGCCAGCAGACCCGCGACGAGAGCGATGACAAGTACGATCTTCTGTTTCATGGATTTGGATAGTATACCATACTTTCATGGGTTTGAGCGGCACGGCGGAAACTGGTATACTGTTTCCCCATGACACGA
Source organism: Lachnospiraceae bacterium (assembly GCA_963629855.1). GTDB lineage: Bacteria > Verrucomicrobiota > Kiritimatiellia > RFP12 > UBA1067 > RUG572. The sequence goes on along the minus strand of CAVGKN010000006.1, from coordinate 9,037 downwards.
TTCCAACAGATGCTGACGTGGCTGGAACGCCGCCGCGACCTGGACGAGATCAAGCTCGTCTCGGGCGTGCGCGGCTGTGGCAAGACGCATCTGCTCGACGCCTACGCCGCGCGCCTCACCCACGCCGGCGTGCCCTCGAACCACATTCTGCGCATGAATCTCTCGCAGCTCGGCGGCTCCGCCATCCGCACGCCCGACGATCTCGTGGCGCGCGTGAGGAGCCACATGACCGACGACCGCCGCACCTACCTGCTGCTCGACGAAGTGGGCGACCTGCCCAACGTGGGCCGCGCGCTCGACGAGCTCTTCGCGCTCAAGCGCCACGACATCGTGGCCACCAGCTCCAACCGGCGGCCCTTCGCCGAAGACGCCCTCTCCAGCCTCTGCTCCCGCGTGGAGATGACCGTGCCCGCGTTCGCCGAGCTGCCCTTCCGCGACGGCATGACCTTCGAGCGCCGCCTCGCGAGCCGCCTCCGCTACAGCGCGCTGCCCTACACCTTCCAGCTGTACGAAGCGCCCCACGCCGTCGACACCTACCTCCTCGGCCTCTGGAACACGATTCTCGTGAAGGACGTTCTCACGTGCAACCGCATGACCGACGTACGCCTCGTGGAGTGCCTGCTCGAACGCCTCTACGACCACCTCGGCGAGGCGGAGTCGCTGCGCCGCATCAGCGCCGACGTCACCTTCGACGGTCTGGACGTCGCCCCGAACACCGTGCTCTCCTACGTGACGGCGTTCGACGACTCCCTGCTCATGCGCCGCGTGCCGAAGTTCGACGCCTTCCTCGGCGAGACCGTGCGCAGCGGCTACCGCTTCTATCTCGCGGATCCCGCCCTCGGCCGCGCCCGCTTCGGCGGCTTCCCCATCGAGCCCCTGAACGCGCTGCGAAACCTCATCTACCTCGAGTTGCTGGGCCGCGTCGTCGAAGAGGGCGGCAACGTCTACTGCGGCCGCTACGACGGCGAGGACTTCGACTTCGTCTCCGTGGTGCGCCATCGCTGCCACTGCTGGCAGCTCGCGCCCGAGACGCTGGGCGGTCGCGTTCCCGCCGCCATCACCGCGCCCTTCCGGCGCATCCCCGCCGAGATTCCCCGCACGGTCATCACCTACGGCGCGCTGCCCGACAATCCCGTGCCCGGCGTCGAATACGTCACGCTCGAGGATTTCCTCCTTCCACCCACAACCACCTGAGTCACCATCATGCGCTATCTCCTCATTCTCATCGGCGCGGTTCTCGTCAACAACTTCGTGCTGAACCGCTTTCTGGGCTGCTGCCCGTTCCTGGGCGTCTCGAAGAAGACCGAGACCGCGCTGGGCATGTCCGCCGCCGTGCTCTTCGTGATGACGATCGCCTCGGCGGTGACGTGGGCGCTGGACCACTGCGTGCTCGCGCCGCTGGGTCTGGGCTACATCCACACGCTCGCATTCATTCTCGTGATCGCCGCGCTCGTGCAGTTCATCGACATCGCGATGAAGCGTTTCGCGCCCGCGCTCCATGCGGCGCTGGGCATCTTCCTGCCGCTCATCACCACGAACTGCGCCGTGCTCGGCGTGGCCGAAATCAACTACAAGAACGGCACGCCCTTCTTCGAGAGCGTGTTCTTCTCCGCCGCCGCCGCGCTGGGCTTCGGCTTCGCGCTCGTGCTCTTCTCGGGCATCCGCGAACGTCTCGCCCAGGCGGATCCGCCGCTCTGCTTCCGCGGCGTGGCCCTCGCCCTCGTCACCGCCGGGCTGCTCTCCCTCGCCTTCATGGGCTTCGGCGGCCTCGTGAAGATGCCCTACTGAGGCACTACGCCATGATCCGCCTCCGCGCCCTTCTCCTGCTGCTTTTGCCCCTCCTGGCCGCGCCGGCCACGCTGCCACCGTTCACGGCGGCGGATGCGCAGCGCGCCTACGACACGGCGGCCGGGCTCGTGCGCGCCTGCACGCCGCGCGTGTCGGGCACGCCGGAGGCCGTGCGCGCGGCCGCGTGGCTCTGCGCGCGCGCGGGCGCCGGCGCCACGGTCGATCGCTTCCACGCCAACATCTACGCCGAGACCCACGAGTTCGCAAACGTGCTCCTGGAGATTCCGGCGCGCGACCCCACCGCGCCGTGGGTCCTTCTGCTGTCGCACTTCGACACCGCCCCCAACATCAAGCCCCGCTTCGAAGGCGCCAACGACGGCGCCTCCACGAGCGGCCTGCTCGTGGCGCTGGCGCACCTGCTGCGCCGCGCACCCGAAAAGCCACGCCTCAACCTGCTGCTCGCCTGGCTCGACGGCGAAGAGTGCCGCATCGCCTACATGCCGCGCGACGGCTTCCAGGGCTCGAAACGCCTGCTGGAGCAGACGCGCCGGCAAAAGCGCGCGGTGAAGGCCGTGATCTGCCTCGACATGCTCGGCGACCGCGACCTCAACATCGAGCTGCCCGCCAACTCCACGCCCGTCCTGCGCGACGCGACGCTCCGCGCCGCCGCCACCGCCGGGCTTTCACGCGACGTGACGCGCAACGACGCGATCCTCGTCAAGGACGACCACTCGGCATTCTACGACGCCGGCTATCCCGCGATCGACCTCATCGACTTCGACTACGGCTCCGCCCGCGGCAAGAACGACTACTGGCACACCCCCGCCGATTCGCTCGACAAGATCTCGGCGGCCAGCCTCCACACCGCCGGCCGCCTCGTGGTCGCCCTGCTTGGAGAATTGTCGGCGACGGGGGATTGTGCTAAACTATCTGCTTTCCGAAACGAATCGGAAGGCGACAATGGAAAACGATGAAGTGAAGACGCATCCGCAGATCGACGCGGATTGCTGCAAGGGATGCGGCCGCTGCGTGGCCGCGTGTCCGCGCCACTGCCTGGCGATGCAGACGACGACGCTGAACAGACTGGGCGTGAAGCCCGTCGGCTACACGGGGGAGGGGTGCATCGGCTGCGCGATGTGCTTCTACAACTGCCCGGAACCCTATGCGATCAAGGTGGTGAAGGCATGACGAAGTTCGTGAAAAGCAACGAGGCCGTGGTGATGGGCGCGCTCTATGCGGGCTGCGAGCTCTACTTCGGCTATCCGATCACGCCGGCGAGCGAAATCGCGCATGGCGCGGCCAAGTGGTTTCCGATGCTCGGGCGCACGTTCGTGCAGGCCGAGTGCGAGACGGCCTCGGTGAACATGATGTTCGGCGCGGCGGCGGCGGGCCGCCTGTGCATGACGGCCACGTCCGGCCCGGGCTTCTCCCTCATGCAGGAAGGCCTCAGCTATCTCGCCGGCGCGGAACTGCCGGCCGTGGTGGTGGACGTCAACCGCGCCGGTCCCGGCCTTGGCAACGTCTACCCCGAGCAGAGCGACTACACGCCCGCCGTCAAGGGCGGCGGCCATGGCAACTACCAGACCTTCACCTACGCGCCCGCGAGCGCGCAGGAGATGTGCGACCTCACGATCAAGGCCTTCCACATGGCCGCGAAGTGGCGCACGCCCGCCGTCGTGTTCGCGGACGGCCTGCAGGGCCAGATGATGGAGACGGTGCGTCTGCCGGAGACGGAGTGCCCGCCGCCCGACTTCGGCGCCTGGGCCGCGCAGGGCGAGGCCCGCACGCGCGGCAATCTCGTGAAGTCCATCTTCCTCGACGCCGCGGCGCAGGAGGTCTTCAACGAGCATCTGCAGCGCAAGTACGAGGACATGCAGGCGGATGCCGAGGCAGAGACGTACCTTGCGGACGACGCGGATCTCGTGATCTGCGCGTTCGGCATCGCAAGCCGCATCGCGCGCACCACGGCGGAGGCGTGCCGGAAGAAAGGGCTCAAGGTGGGCTGCTTCCGGCCGATCTCGCTCAACCCGTTCCCGCGCGCGCAGCTGGCGGCGGCGGCGAAAGGCCGGCGCGTGATGGCGCTCGAGCTCGACGCAGGGCAGTTCGCCGACGACGTGCGTCTGCAGCTCGCCAAGAGCGGGCTCGGCGCCGAGGCGGCGAGCGTGATGATGGTGCATCGCATGGGCGGCCAGGTCGTCTCGGTGGACGACGCGGTGAAGGCGGCCCGCATGATTCTGGGGAAGTAGGAGCAACTCATGAAGGTCATTGAACAGAAAGGCATGTACCCCAAGTTCCCGCGCAGCGGGAAGGAGACGCGCGTCACCCACTACTGCCCGGGCTGCGGGCACGGCATCGTGAACAAGCTCATCGCCGAGTGCTGCGCCGAGATGGGCCTGCAGGACGAGACGATCTTCGTGGATCCCGTCGGCTGCGGCGTGTTCACGTACTACTACTGGGACGCCGCGCACGTCTCGGCCGCCCACGGACGCGCCTCGGCCGTGGCCACGGGCGTGAGCCGCGCGCGGCCGAACGCCGTCACAATCGCCTACCAGGGCGACGGCGACCTCGGCGCAATCGGCTTCAACAACGCCTTTCAGGCCGCGTCGCGCGGCGAGCATTTCGCGTGCATCTTCATCAACAACTCGCTCTACGGCATGACGGGCGGCCAGATGGCGCCCACCACGCTCGAGGGCGAGAAGACGACCACCACGCCGTTCGGGCGCGACCCCGCCGTGACGGGGCATCCGCTCCACGTGTGCGAGGTGTTCAACCAGCTGCAGGCGCCCGTCTACATCGCGCGCACGAGCGTGGCCGACACGAAGCGCATCCTGCAGACGAAGCAGGCGATCCGCCGCGTGTTCGAGCTGCAGAAGGCGCACGCCGGCTACTGCGTGCTCGAGATCCTCGCGCCGTGCCCCACGAACTTCCGCCTCGACCCGCTCAAGGCCGCGCAGTTCTGCATGAACGAGATGGAAGCCGAATTTCCGCTCGGCGTGCTGCGCGATCCCGCGAAGCCGGCCGACGCGCCCGCCCACGCGACCTCGCCGCTGCTCGCGGTCAAGCCCGTGCCGCGCGTGGCGTCGTGCGCCGAGCTCTTCGGCGAGAAGACGGTCGTGCCGCCCGCGGTGGACGACCCCTCCTTCGCGGAACGCCGCTTCAAGTTCGCCGGCTACGGCGGCCAGGGCATTCTCTCGCTCGGCCTCACCGTGGCGGAGGCCGCGCGCGCCGAGCGCCGCCACACGCTGTGGTTCCCGAGCTACGGGCCCGAACAGCGCGGCGGCAGCGCGAGCTGCTCCGTGGTCGTCTCCGGCACGCCGATCGGCTCGCCCACGGTGGAGCATCCGGACGTGCTCGTGTGCATGAACCAGCCCGCCTACGAGCGCTTCGTGGGCGACGTGCGCCGCGGCGGCACGGTGATCGTGGACGCCACGGTGCCGCTCACGCGCCAGCCGCCCGAAGGCGTGCGCCTCGTGGTGTGGCCCGCGATCAAGATGGCCGAGGAGTTCGGCGTGCCGAAGGCCGCCAACACGATGATGCTCGCCGCGCTCAAGAAGCTCGGCTGCACGGGCCTTTCCGGCGAACACCTCGAAAACGCCCTCGTCGCGAGCTTCGCGAAGAAGCCCGAGCTCGGCGTGAAGAACCTCGAGATCCTGCGCCAGGCCGAAGCCCGCGACGCCCACGCCTAACGGCACAGGTCAAGCCAGTCGGTGTTGGAAAGCTGCTCGGCGCGGGCATTGGACGCGACGGTCGTAAAGGCCAGATCGCGGAAGATCGCGCCGAGCTGCTTGCGCCGATGCTCGAACGCCTGCTTCGTGAGGCGATGGAACCGCGCGCGCGTCTCGGCGGAGAGCGCGTCGTTGCGATGGTGCCGCACGAGCTTCACCACCGTGGAGCCCACTTCCGGACGCGGCCAGAAGCAGCTCGCCGCCACCTTGCGCACGGGCTTCACGTCGTAGTCGAGCTGCGCCCACACGCCCGCCAGCCCGCGTGTCTTCGAGCCCGGCCCCGCCGCCAGGCGATCGGCGACTTCGGCCTGAACGAGGATTACCAAAACCTCCGGGGGGTTCGGGGGATCTCCCCCGTCCATTCGGCCCCCCACCCTCCTGATCATCTCGAGCAGAATCCGCGTGCCGGCCTGATAGGGCAGATTCGAGACGAGAAAGGGAAATCCGTCGCACTGCCCCGCCTTGATGCAGTCGAGCGCGTCGCCGGCGACCACGGTAAGCGCGGGCGGGTTGCCGAGCGCGTCGGCGAGACGCGCCGCGAGCGCGGGATCCTTCTCGATCGCCGTCACGGTTGCGCCACGCCGCAGCAGTTCCTCCGTGAGCACGCCGAGCCCCGGCCCGATCTCGAGCACGCGCGCGCCCTCCGCCGGCAACTCCGCCGCATCGACGATCGCCTCCAGGGCGTTGCGGTCGATGAGGAAGTTCTGCCCGAGCACGCGGTTCGGGTGGAAGTCGTTGGCCTGGCACCAGGCCTTGACCTGCGCTGGACTCGTGAGATTCACGGCGCGTCGGGAATCGGGAAGATCTTGATGTAGGCGGCCGCGCGCAGACGCGCCAGCCAGTCCTTCGTGCGCTGCTTCAGCAGTGCGCGGCGCACATTGCGGTGGATGTCCTCGTAGGCCTCCGCAAAGGTGAGCTGCCGATTCGCCGACTCGGCCTCCTTGCGCACGATGAAGCCCCAGCCGTCGAGATTGAGCAGCTTCGAGGTCTCGCCCACCTTGAGCGTGGCGATCTCCGCCGCGATCTCGGCGCGGAACGCCTCCTCGGGCTTGACGTCCTTCCAGAGGCCGCCGTCCTTCGCGTGCGAGTCGCTCGACATCTTCCGGGCGAGATCGGCGAATTTCTCGCCCTTCGCGAGACGGCCGAGGATCTCCTCGCCGCGCGCCTCCACGGAAAGCGTCGTCTTGTCCTCCGCGGCAGCAGGCCGCAGCAGGATCACGCGCACGCTCGTCTTCGCCTCGCGGCAGTAGCGGTCGCGGTGCATGAGATACTCGTTCTGCATCGCGGCGGGCGTGGGCACGGCGTCCTTGTCAACCATCTGGAAGCGCATCGCGTTCACGATCATGTCGTCGCGGATCTGATTGCGCCAGTCGGTGAGCGACACCTTCGAGCGCGTGATCTCGGCGGTGAGCTTGTTCATGTCGCCCTCGAAGTTGTCCTTCACGATCTCGCGCACGCGATTGTCCACGAGCCATTCCTGCATCTCGAGCTTCTTCTCGCGCGCCGCGTCGAGAATGAGGCGGCGGTCGATGGCCTCCTCCACGGCGTTGCTGTACGCCGTGCGGAAGTCCTGCTTGGGATCCGCGCCGCGCCGCATCTCGGTCACCACGTCGCCCATCGTGATCACGGCGTCGTTGACCTTCGCCGCCACGCCGTCCACGGTCGCGCCCGCCGTCGCCAGCGCCGCGCCCATCACCAGTCCAATCACAGTTTTCTTCATTACGTATACCTCAGAACTTCGTCCACCGTTGTGTAGCCATCGAGAATGGCGCGCACGCCGTCCTCGCGCATCGTGCGCATGCCCAGCTCGCGCGCCTTTTCGCGGATGATGAGCGTGGGCGAGCGCGCGTTGATGAGCTCGCGGATCGGATCCGTCACGCGCAGATACTCGAAGATCGCCTTGCGGCCCTTGTAGCCCGTGCCGTTGCACGTCTTGCAGCCCTTGCCGAAGAAGAACTGCCGGCCGCCGATTTCGTCGCGCTGCAGGTTGATGCGGTCGAGCGTTTCGTCGTCGGGGTCGTAGCCTTCCTTGCACTCCTTGCAGCACGTGCGCAGCAGACGCTGGCCGAGCACGGCCTCGAGCGTGGAGGCGACCATGTAGGGCGCCACGTTCATGTCGACGAAGCGCATCACGGCGCCGGCGGCGTCGTTGGTGTGCAGCGTAGAGAACACGAGGTGGCCCGTGAGCGCCGCCTGAATGGCGATTTCGGCCGTCTCGAGGTCGCGGATTTCGCCGACCATGATGATGTCGGGGTCCTGACGCAGGAAGGCGCGCAGCACCTTGGCGAAGGTGTTGCCCACTTCGTGGTTGATCGGCACCTGCACGATGCCGTCCATGTCGTATTCCACCGGCTCCTCGGCGGTGAGCAGCTTGGAGTCGATCGTGTTGATGCGGCGCAGCACGGAGTAGAGCGTGGTCGTCTTGCCGGAGCCGGTCGGGCCGGTCACGACGATGATGCCGTTGGGCTTCTCGATGTCCATCGTGATCTGCTCGTAGACGTCTTCGGGCAGCCCCACGTTTTCGAGGTCGAGCGAGGTCGCGCTCTGGTCGAGAATACGCATCACCACGGATTCGCCGTGCGTCGTGGGCAGACAGCTCACGCGCAGATCCACGGGATGCCCGGCCACGGTGATCGCGATGCGGCCGTCCTGCGGGATGCGGCGTTCGGCGATGTTGAGGTTCGCCATGATCTTCACGCGCGAGATGATCGCGGGGGCCATCGAGACGTCCGGCGCCTTGACTTCGTAGAGCGCGCCGTCCACGCGGTAGCGGATCTTGAAATCGTGCTCGAAGGGCTCGATGTGGATATCGGCCGCGCGGTCGACCACGCCCTGGTAGAGGATCATGTTAACGAACTTGACGACGGCGTTGTTGTTCGCCGCGCCCTCGAGGGCGGCCACGTCGTTCGGGTCGCCCTTGAGCGAGTCGTCGCCCTCCATGCCCTCGCCGAGGCTGCGCAGCATGTCCGCCACGGAGTCTCCGGCATCGCCGTAGTGCTGGGCGATGCGCTCGTTGACGTCCTTCTCGCGCGCCATGACAAAGCGCACTTCCTTCGAGAGCGAGAAGGAGACTTCGTCGGAGACGCGCGGATCCACGAGGTTGGAGGTGGCGAGCGTCACGCTGCTCGCGTCCACGCCCACGCACAGCACGTTGTACATGCGCGCGATGGAGGCGGGGATGGCGTTGACGGTGTCGTCGTCGAGCTCCATCTTCGAGAGGTCCACGACCTCGCAGCCCTGGTAGGCCGCCATCATGCCGAGCAGCGAATCCTCGTCGAGGTAGCCGCCGTCGACGATGATCTCCCGCACGGTCTTGCCGCCGGAGTTGGCCTGCTCCTCCTGGATCGTCTCGACGCCGTCCTGGTCGAGCACGCCGTTCTGCACGAGCAGGTCGAGCAGCGGATCGAATCTACGCTCCATTTAGCGCCGCCCCATTTCTTCCTTGATCTTGCTCACGACGGCATCGGGATCCTGCGACTTCGTAATGAGCTCGTCGTAGGAGATGAGACCGTTGCGGTAGTGGT
>CAVGKN010000005.1:0-13565 GCA_963629855.1 Lachnospiraceae bacterium | reverse complement strand
GGATATCACGGATCTGGGCGGTGCGGTGAACACGACCGCAGGGTCAAAACGTGTGCTACGTGGCGGGGCCTGGTACGGCAACGCCGGCAACTGCCGCGCTGCTCTCCGCGGCGACTTCGTGCCCGCCAATCCCCGCAGCTACATCGGTTTCCGGCTCGCCCTACCGGCCTCGCCCGCGCTCAAGACCGAGTAGGCGACAGTCTCAGAGGAGGACTTGAAAAGCCAAGGCCCGAAATCCGGCCTAGCGGCCGGAGACGAGCCAGAGGGCGAGGCCGACGAGCGGGGGCATGGTGAGGATCGAGAGGAGAGTGGTGGCGGAGACGAGGCCGACGGAGAGCGAGACGTCGCGGTCGTAGCGCACGGCGAACATGGAGGTGAGCGCGGCCACGGGCGCGGCGGCGGCCGTGACGAGCGCGGCGACCATCTTGGGCTCGAGCGCCACGCCGAGGCGCATGAGCCCCCACACGCACGCGAAGAAGAGCCCCGGCACGACCACGAGACGCAACAGCCCCGCCACGTACGCCATCGGGCGACGCACCACCGGCCCGAACTTCGCCGTGGCGAGGTTCGCGCCGATCACGATCATCGCCAGCGGCGTGTTGAGATCCGCCAGCATCCGCACGGGCGCGCCCACCACCTCCGGCAGACGCACCGAGAAGAGGAAGAGCGGCAGCGCGAGCGCAAGGCCGATCGTGCCCGGGTTCAGGAAGAGCGTGCGCAGGCGCACGTCCCTCAGCGAGCCGCAGTAGCACACGAGCCCCCAGCTCCAAAAGAGCACGTTGAACGTGACCACGTAGGTGACGCCGTAGAACACGCCGTCCGTGCCGAGCAGCGCGTACTCGAGCGGAATGCCCATGAAGCCCGCGTTCGAGAAGACGATCGCGCAGCGCAGCACGCTGCGCGTGGCCACCGCCCGGTCGCGCACGCACGCATACGCGAACACCATGCCAAGCACGTGCGCGAACACCGCAAGCGCAAACGCCCACCCGAGCCCCACGAGCAGACGCGCCTCGAAGGGATGCGTCTGGAACGAGTGGACGATCAGGCACGGCGTGACGATCAGGATCAGCAGATCGACAATGCCCTTCAGGGACGCTTCGCCAAGCAGCTTCGCGCGCCGGCACGCGAACCCCACGCCCATGAGCGCGAAGAGCACGCCCACCTGACGCGCCACGACTAAGAGGCTTTCGAGCAACCTAGTTCTCGTTCGAGTGCAGACCGCCGGAGCCGGCCTTGAAGACGATGTTGCCGTGCGTGGTGCCGGGCACGAGGCAGGCGCAGTTCCAGATGCACGCGCCGCAGTGCACGCACTTCTCGCGGTCGAACTTCGGCGCGTGACCGGGTTCGTCGGCGGGCATGAGCGCCTGCGCCGAGCAGATCTCGATGCACGTGTGCTTCGTGCACGCGGCGCAGAGGGCGGGATCCTCGAACGTGACGTGGTCGGCGAAGCCCGGCGCGGCCTGCACCTTGCCGCCGAGCAGCAGCGCGTCCTGGTGCTGCATGAGCAGTTCGCCGTCAAAGGGAATCGGCGGCCAGCCGCAGGCGTCCATCACGGCGTCGTGCAGCGGGCGGCGCGCCTTCTCGGCGGCCTCCACGCCGGCCTGGAGCTTCGCCTTGTCGCAGCGGCGGCCCTTGAGCGCGGTCTCGAGATCGGGAATGCGCGTGGCGGGCGGCACGGACTTGAACGGCAGCGCGAGGCCGAACATGCCGCGCAGCCCTTCGCCCATCAGGCCCCAGAAGAAGCCCTTGTTGAAGCCGTTGCGTGCGCCCGTGGCCTTGCGCAGACGGCGGTCGAGCGCGGAGGCGCGGCGGTCGGCCACGTAGGTGGCCTCGAGGTTTGCCTTGGTGAAGTCCTTGCCTTCGTCGAGCAGCTTGAGCACGGCGCGGGCGAGCAGCGCGCCGCTCTCCCAGGCCTCGTCCACGCCCGCGTTGGCGAGCACGTCCGTGGTGCCGGAGCCTTCGCCGATACGCGCGAAGCCGTCGCCGCAGAGGAACGGCTCGCCTTCCTGACCGCACTCCTGAATGGACTTCGCGCCCCAGCTCACGAGCTTGCCGCCCTTGACGTGGCGCCAGATGTAGGGATGCTGCATCCAGTGCTGCAGGTAGCGGTAGGTCGTGCGCACGGGCGTATCCTGCCACGGCGCCACGAAGATGCCGAGCGACGCCGTGCGGTTGGGGTACACGTAGAGGAAGCCGAAGATCTCCGGTTCGGGGAAGCCGAGCGTGTGGATGACGGTGCCGGGCGCGAGGTCGCACGAGTCGGGCAGCTGCACCACGGCCTTCATGCCCACGCCCCAGTCGTTGCGGTGGTGGCCGGCGGGCAGGCCGAACTTCGCGTCGAGCGCGCGACCCACGGCGCCCACGGGGCCATCCGCCACCACGGTGAGCGCGGCCGTGACGTCCATGCCCGGCATGTAGGCGCCCTCGATGGGCGCGCCGTTCTTCTCCACGCCCTGGTCGGCGAGGCGCACGCCCACCACGGCGTCGCCGTCGAAGAGCGGCGCGGCGACGGGCGTGCCCGGCATGACCATGAGCCCCTGCTCCATAATCTTCTGCGAGGCCCACGTCATGAACGCACCCATGGAGAGGACGAGCCCGCCGCGCTTGTCCATGAACGGCGGCGTGAACGGCAGCTCGCGCGCCTGCCACTTCCCGCCGCGCATGAAGGGTCGGCCAAGGCGGAAGGCGAGATCGCACAGGCGCGTGAGCGCGCTGCGCTTCGAGGCGCCGATGGGGTCGAAGAGGTAGGCCGTGTGCTCTGCGCCCACCGCCACGCAGTTCGGGATCTCCTGGGTGAGGTCAAGGCCGGGGAACGTGCGGCGAATCGCCTCCGCCCGCGTGACGATGCCGGAGACGCCGAAGCCCGGATCGTCCGCGCGCTCGTAGCACATCACCTGCAGCGGACAGCCCGGCATGACCTTCGACTCGTAGCGCGGCGTGCCGTCCTCCTTCGTCTTGGCGAGCTCGGGCCCGAGCGTGGCGAGAAAGCCGGCGGCGGCGGGACCGAAGCCCGTGACGACGATGTCGGCCTGCATGGTCTGGCGTTCGACTGACATTATGCGGTGATCCTTCCCTTGTCCAATGTGAGCGCGCGGTCGCAGCGCGCGGCGGCCTCGCGCGAATGCGTGACCATCACGCACGCGAACGGCGCGTCGTTGACTTCGAAAAGCAGATTGAGAATCTCGGCGCCGGTGAGCGCGTCGAGGTTGCCCGTGGGCTCGTCCGCGAAGACGATCTCGGGGCGGCACATGAGCGCGCGTGCGAGGGCCACGCGCTGCTGCTCGCCGCCGGAGAGCTCGGCGGGACGGTGGCAGAGGCGATGCGCGAGGCCCACGCGGTCGAGCAGGGCGCGCGCGCGGTCGCGGGCGCCGGCGCGCGGCACGCGGCCCGTCATCGTGGGCAGCAGCACGTTCTCGACCACGTCGAGCTCGGGCATGAGGTGAAAGCTCTGGAACACGAAGCCCATGCGCGTGGCGCGCAGACGCGTGCGGCGGCGCGCGGAGCCGAAGCCCGCGAAGAGCGAGACGCCGCCCAGCGTGACGTCGCCCGCCGTGGGCACGTCGAGCCCGCCGAGCAGATTGAGCAGCGTGGACTTCCCCGCGCCCGAGCGCCCCACCACCGCCACGTGCTCGCCCGCCGCCACGCTGAACGACACGCCGTCAAGCACGCGAATGGGGGCCTGTCCCGGCAGACGGTAGTCCTTCACGAGATTCTGGACTTCAAGCAACGCCATCGTTTCCGTCCTTCGCTTCCTAGGCGCCCAGCGCCTCGACGGGGTTCTTCGACGCCGCGAGAAACGCGGGCACCAGCGCCGCGAGCAGCCCGAACACGTACACGATCACGACCACCCACACCACGTCCGCCGCCACGAGCCGATAGGGAATCGAATCGAGCCCGTAGACCGCCTTGGGGAACACCTGCACGCCGAAACGCGCGAGCGCGTCCACGAGATTCTGAAGGTTGCGCAGCACGGCGGCCGCGAGCGCGAGACCGAGCAGCACGCCCGCCGTGACCTGCACGAGGCCGTGCACCACGAACGCGCCCATGATCTTCGCGCGGTCGAAGCCGAGCGCCTTCAGGAGGCCGATCTCCGGCGTCTTCTGCACGGTGAGGACGAGCAGCGTGTTCATCACGCAGAAGAGCGCGACCACCGTGACGAGCATAAGCAGCAGCGCGGTCATGTTCTTCTCCACGGCAAGGGCGTTGAAGAGCTCGCGGTCGGCTTCGCGCCACGTGATCGCGCGGCAGTCCGGCGCGGCGAGGCGGATCTGTTCGCAGAGGGCGTCGAACGCGGGCGCGTCGCCGGGCGCGGCCGTCTTGAGGTGGATGGCGTAGACGCCGTGCTCGAGGCCCATCAGGTCGCGCGCGTTCGCGAGCGACGTCACGCAGAAGCCGGCGTCGTAGTCGCGCTGGCCGCAGGAGAAGACGCCCGTCACGCGCCACTTAAGCGGCAAATAGATCTCGTCGCGCGCGGCGAGCGTCTTCGGCGAGTAGACCGTGACGTCGTCGCCCACCCACGCGCCGAGCGAGCGGGCGAGGTCGATGCCGAGCACGATCGAGTCGCCTTCGAGATCGTAGTCGCCCGCGTAGGCGCGGCCGATCCTGTAGGCGGCGCGGAAGCGATCCGGCTCCACGCCGAGGAGAATCGGGGCGGAGACGCGGCCGCGGCAGGAAAGCATCACGCGCGTATCGACTTCGGGCGACACGGAGACGACGCCCGGCAGCGCGGAGAGTTTTTCCGCAAGTGCCTCCTCCTGCTCGACCACGCGGCCGCTCCCGCGCGCCGTGAGCGAGACGTGCGGCTTGAAGTCGAGAATTTTCTGCTCCCACAGATCGCCAAAGCCCGTCATCACCGCGCGCACGATGATCACCACGGCGACGCCCAGTAAAACACCCAAAACCGAAACGCAGGTGATCACGGAGGTCACGCTGCGCTTCGGCTTGAGATACTTGAGCGCGAGGAAACAGCTGAAGGGCATGCTAGATGTCGATCGAGACGCCGATTTCGCCGCTCTTGTCCTTGATGAGGGATTCCACGTCGGCCTCGACCTCGGTGGCCTTCAGGGACGTTGTAGGCAGATAGCGGTAGTAGACCATCAACTGGAGGGCGGCGAGACAAGTCCCCATCACGTCGTAGTTGTAGTGGTCATTGTTCTCCCAGCGGCCGATCTGGCGATCCTTGCCCGTAGGATCCTTGACCGTGATGGGCGTACCGTTCGCGTCCGTAACCGTGATGATGGACTTCGGGTAGAGCGCCTTCATCTCGGCGTTCCACTTCTTCCAGAGCGTGGCATTGGCGGACGTGGCGCCCTTGCACATGCCGGCCTGGTACTTGCACTGCGACGCATAGTAGCAGTAGTACTGGGAATTGAGATCCGTGCCGCCGGGCGCGTAGGGATACTTCTTTGCAAAGGACGGCTGCCAATCGTGCATCACGTTGAGAGCGTTGAGCACGGCCGGATCCTTCGCATGGCCGAGCAGCTGCATCGCGAGGCAGCCCACGCCGGCGAGACAGCCGTTATCCCCGGACCCTGCGCGGTAGACGAAGCCGGCTCTCGTGGCGTAGTTGCGCGTCTTGAGGCAGATGATGGCCTTCTTGATGCAATCCTCCATGCCTGGCAAGTGGATGCCCGCCATCTTGCCGGCCTTCAGCGCCTGCATGGCCCAGCCGCCGAACGAGATGTCGTCGGGCTGCGCCGTCGTAATGCGCGCCATGTTGTAGTTCCAGCCACCCGTGGCGGTCTGGCCGCGGATGATGCGGCCAAGCGTCTGCTCGGCAGCCACCTTGGCGTTCGGGTTCTTCGTCATGGCGAACGCCTCGCACAACGCATAGGTGGCGATCAGAAAGCCGTACTCGGTGCCGCCCGCGCCGCGCATGCGCACGTAGGGCGTGTTGCCGTTGTTGTCCTTCTGCGGGTTGCCGCTCTTATCCGTCACCACGTAAACACTGTTGATGAGGTAGTCGAGCGCCATCTGCACGGTGGGGCCGAACTCCTTGGAAGCGGGCGTCTCGCCATGGGCGAGGAAGGCCAGCACCGCGAAACCCGCGCCGGCCGCCCGGTCCATGCCCTTCCTCAAACCAAGATCCGGCCTCGTGCCCCACGAGCCATCGGACTCCTGAGTGGCCTTGAGCCAGCGCAGCGCCTTGAGCACGGCGGCCTCGGTGGAGGCGTCGCCATACTGCTTGCCGCCACGCGTGTACTGACCGCGCACGCCCGCGCCGCGCGAAGTTCCCATCACGTTCTTCATCGTGACAGGGCTCTTGATGTTCAACATCGCGTCCACGGAGGCGACCTTGACGGACTGCGGCTCGGCCGTCGGCGCGGGCGAAGAGAACTCCGCCTGCGTCGTGTTGCCGACCGTCGGCACGTCCACGGAGATCTCCACGTTGTCCGTCTCCGGCGGCGGTTCCGTCTCCGGCGGCGGCTCAATCTCCTCGAGATCCTCCTGCTGATCGGCCTGCACGATCTCGACCTTGATTTCCTTCTTCGTGGTGCCCGTCACGGCCGTGACCACGAACAGCACGATCACGAGCAGCACGGGCACCGTGATCGCGAGGATCGGGGCGATCTGGCGCTGCAGCTCCACGATCGCCTCCTTGTACTCCGGCGACGAATGCGACCGACCCAGACCTACAAACATCTTGAACAAACGACTGAAATAGCCTTTGTCCTCGAACTTGGCCATCTCCTCGTCGAGCTGTTCCTTGAATTCCTCTTCGTCAAGCGTTTTCATCGCGTAAAGCCTCCTGTGTTCGCGTGCGCCCTGCGGCGCTACATGCTGAAGATCGACAGGTTGTACATGCCGTACTTGTTGCACACGTCGAGCGCGTCGACGAGGAACTTGTGCGGCGAATCCAGCGTACAGCGCACCAGCACCGTCGATTTCTTCGACGTGGCCGAGAGCTGCTTGATGTTACGGTCAAGTTCCTTGGGCGACACGCCACGACCGTTGAACACGAAGCCGCCCGGACCAATGTCGATCTTGATCTGGTTGTCGTTCTCCTCGTTCGTGGTGGACGGCGCGGCATTCGGCGCCGGTCGGTTTGCGTTGAGCTTGGAGAAGATGTCCTCCTGCTTGATCGTGACGACGAAGAAGATGATCAGTTCGAACACCACGTCGATCATCGGCGTCATGTCGAGCTG
Organism: Lachnospiraceae bacterium; assembly: GCA_963629855.1. GTDB lineage: Bacteria > Verrucomicrobiota > Kiritimatiellia > RFP12 > UBA1067 > RUG572. The sequence continues at coordinate 6,420 of CAVGKN010000005.1, read as the reverse complement.
CGGATTGTCCTGTTCCTTGCGTGCCATGATGGAAACCTCACTTCTTCCCGGACTTCTCGGTCTTACGGTCGTACACCGCCACGAACGAGAGCTTCCAGACGCCGTTCGCCGTGCAGGCGTTCATCACGTCGGCCACGAATTTGTGCCGCACGCGGTAGTCGGCGCGGATGAGCACGGGGAATTCCCCGTACTTGCGCTGGCGTTCCTTGACGCGGCGCCCCAGTTCGCTGGGCGTGATCGTGACGTCGCACATCGAAATGCGCCCGTTGCGCGCGATGTCGACGATCAGGTGCGTGGGGGGCAGCTCCTCCGGCGTGAGCTCGATGCCGTGCTTGCCGTCCTCCAGGCGCACCGTCTCATCCTTCGCCGTCGCCTGGGTGAGAGTGACGACGAAGAAGATGATCAGTTCGAACACCACGTCGATCATCGGCGTCATGTCGAGCTGCGGATTGTCCTGTGCCTTGCGTGCCATGTTCGACGATCCTCTGTGGATCCTTCGGAACCGGGCTTAGCCCTGGGCGTTGGCGTCGTCCACGACCTCGACGTTGCGCAGGCCCTTGAGCAGCTCCATCGTGAGCGCCGTCATGCGCATGATCAGGCGCGTGGCCTTGTTGCGCAGCGAGTAGTACACGGTGATGGACGGAATGGAGACGCACAGACCGGCGGCCGTCGTCCAGAGGGCCTGGCCGATGGAGAGGGCGAGCATGGAGGCGTCGCCGGCGCCGCCCGAGGCGAGGGCCTCGAACGTCAGGATCATGCCTTGCACCGTACCGAGCAGGCCGAGCGACGGGCCGAGGTTCGAGCACACGGAAATCCACGTGAGGCGCTGCATGAGGCGTTCGGTCTCGAGGTCGGCCGCGCCGTTCACGGCTTCCTGAATCACGTCATAGCCGTCCTCCACGTGCTGGAACGCCGTGCTGAGGATGTTCGACATCGCGCTCGGCTCGTTCTCGCACACCTTGAGGGCCTTGACCACGTCGCCCTCGGCCATCGCATTCTGCACGTTGGAGATCAGCGAGGCCGGCATGAGCTTCTGCGGCTTGACGAGCACGAAGCAGTCCACCGCGAAGTAGATGGCCATCGCGCCGTCGGCGAACAGGGCGAACCACAGCAGCGCACCCACGACGCCCGAACCGAACACGATGTCGAAGAAGCCGCCGCCGCCCTTCTTCTGCTGGTTGGGATCCACGGCCTTGCCGTTGGCGTCCACGAGATCGCCGGCCGGCGCCGCCGCCTGGGCCATCGACACGGTCGCCGCCACGGGCGCCACCACGAGACCGAGCATCATCATTGCGGCCATCGCCGACTTCTGCATCTTCTTCATGTTCATTTTGTTTTTCCTTCTTTTGGAGAAATGGAGTGTTGGGTTAAGAGTGATCCGTTGAAACGGAGATTGAGCTTGACTGTGTTTGAATGTTGACTTGAATTGTGCGTGAAACGTGAACGATTACTTCGCCGCCCAGATACTTGTGCCATAGGACTGCTTGAGCTTGGCGCGAAGGGTGTCGGCGCGACCGCTCTGGCCAAGGCGCTCGAAGCAGCGCGCGGCCTTGTAGAGAGCCTCGGGCTGGAGGCGATCGGCGATGTCGTCGTCCGCGTACATAAAGACGGTACGCAGATAGCCGTCCGTCAGAGCCTTCTTCACCGCGTCGTTTGATTCGCCATCCTCCTTGAGGATCTTGTCGCCGCGCAGAATGTAGGCCGCGCCGGCGGAGAACCGGTCGCCGCCCTTGATGGCCTTTTCGAGAAAGCCCTCCAGCTTCACCTTGCGGCCGAGCTCGAGCAGCACCTGCCAGTAGGCCGGCGCAAGATCGCCCTTGTAGGCGGCCGAAGCGTCGGAGGAGATGATCGCCTCGCACGTGCGCAGCCCGTCGTCGAGATGTCCCGCGGCGATGTACGCCTCGGCGAGATAGCGGCCCGCCGTCTTGTCCCACTGCAGACGCTGGTAGTTCTTGACGATCTTCTGCAGCACGGGAATGGCGGCAGCGCCCTGACCGGACTGCACCTTCGCCACGGCCGCGTCATAGCCGGCCGGCTTGTTGATCTCGAATCTCGCAATGTCCGTCGGGCGCACCTGCACCTCGGTGTTGCCCTTTGTGACGGCATAGGCCTTGTCGCGCACGCTCCAGCGGATCTCGCCCTTCAGGACATCGCCGCCTTCCGTCGTGATCGTGCCCGTGGCAGCGCCAAAGCCGACCGCCGCCAGCAGCAGCGCCATTGTCGTGACTACACTCTTACGCATGTTCGTCCGCTCCTTGAAGTTTCATCTTACTGCTGATCGGCCTCGGCCTGGTTGAGCGCGTTCTGCACGGCCGTCTTGTGCTTGCCGTTCGGGAAGAGCTCCATGTAGGTCTTTCCGTAGCGGAGGATCTCCGCCGTCTGCTCCTTGCCAAGCTTGGCCATGAGCGGCAGCGCGGTGGCGTAGCAGCGTTCGAGGTTCGTGAGCTGTGCCGGCGTCATGCTCGAGGCCGGATGCTGCTCCGTAGGCTCGTGCGACATCAGGAAGGCCTGGAAGGCGCTGGCCGCAAGCGCGCACGTCGCCTTCGCCTTGTCCTTGAGGTTCATCGCCTCTTCGGCCTCCATCTTGCGCACCATCACGTCGCCGGAGCGCAGATCGAGCTCGTCGATCTCCTCCTGCGACTTGCAGTGGCCGCGCAGACGCTTCACCGCGCGTACGGCCGCGTTGAAGTACTGCTTGCGCAGATCGTCGTCCTTCTCCTGCCGCCCCTGCATGGAGGCGACCTCGATGATGAGTTCGTAGGCCTCGACCACGAGCGTGGTCTTCGCGTTCTTCTCCACGAACTGTTCAAGCTTCTGGTGCGCTTCGGCGTAGAGCTTCTGGCCCACGGCCGCCTTGGCCTGGCCCAGCGTGGCACGCGCCGTGATCGCCGCGCGCGAGGCCTCGTTCGTGAGCGCCTTCGTGAGGTCGATGGCCTTCGTGTAGGCTTCGCCCGCCACGTCCCAGCCCTTCGCCTCCAGTAGCGCATCGCCCGCGGCGAGGAACTGCGAGGCCGTGTACTTGCCGCCCGTCGTCTCGAGCATCTGCCTGTACTGCGCCACGCCTTCCGTCCGCAGCCCCATCTCGATGAGCGTCTTCGCGAGGCGCGGCACGGAGTTCTTCGCCTCGTCTGAGTCCGGGAAGTCCTTCTGCAGACGCGCAAACGCCTTCTGCGACTCCTCGATCTTCTTCTCGGCGGTGTAGATCGTGCCGATCTTCACGAGGGCGATCGAGCCCCATGTGCCCTTCGGGTATTTCTCGAGGTAGCGCTCGTAGGCCTTCACGGCCTGGGCGCGGAACGTCGGCACCTTGGCCTCCGGCCAGGTGAGGCGCTGCCAGCATTCGCCTTCGAGGAAGATCGCCTGTTCGCGGCGCAGCAGCATCTTCTGCCGCTCGTCCTTCGGCAGACGCTTCTTGCCCTCGAGCTCCGCGGTGAGGTCGTTCGCGGCAACGCGGAAGTCCTTGATCGCGAGCGCCACGTCGCGGTACGCCTCCTTGCGCATCGCGTTCGCGGCCGCCACGTCGTTCGTCTCGGCGGCCGCGCCGAACTGCGCGAAGCCGCTCTTCTGCTGCATCTGCGCCAGCTGCAGCAGCACGGTCGTGCGATCGATCGTCTTCTTCGCGACGCCGGCGAACGCGCGCAGCCACTTCATCTGCTTCGCCGGTTCGTTCATCTTCGAAGCGCACTGCGCAAGGAACTGGTAGCAGTTCACCACGTGCGGCGAGTTCGTGTAGGTGGTGACCACAAGCTCGTAGTAGTGCGACGCCGTGGCCCAGTCCTCGGCCTTGTAGGCCTGACCGCCGAGCACGAGCGCGCGCTGCGCGGCATTGTAGTGGTCGGGGAAGGCCTTGAGGTAGAGGTCGTAGACCTGCTGCGAGCGGGCGAGGGCGCCAAGCTCGCGCTCCTTCGCGGCGAGACGCTGCAGCTCGTCGCCCGCGTCGCGCGCGCGCTTGTCCTTCACGCCGGAGAAGCGCTTGACGAGATCGTCCTCTGCGGCGTCGGCCGCCTTGCGGTAGGCGGCTTTCTTCGCCGCGTCCTTCGTGGTCTGCCACAGCGAGAGGTTGCCGTCCGCCAGCACGGCCACGGCGCCCGGCACCTCCTCGGCGTCGGGGAACTGCGCGATGAGCTCCCCGTACGTCTTGAGCGCGCCCTCCACGTCGCCCATCTTGTACTGCTCGTAGGCGTTGGCGAACTGCATGTGCCGCACCTTCTTCATCTGGTTCGGCGAAATCTTCACGCCCTTTCTGGGATCGACCTTGTAGCGTTTGAGCATGAACGCGGCCACGTCCTCGTAGATCTTGCCCGCGTTGGCCGCGCACGCGGCCTCGGGATACTTCAAGTAGACGTTCAACGCATGGTTGAACGCACCGAGGCCATTGCGCCTCCTCGTCTTCGAATCGCGCGCACCGAGCAGCGCGCTCTTGATTTTCTCCTCGTCCGGCTTCTCCTGCTTCGCCTCTTCCTGCGCCGCGTCCCACAGCAGCTTGGCGAGCAGATAGCGGCATTCCGGCATCGGGCTCATGCGCACATAGCCCAGCTTGCCGTTGGGATCCTGCTCCACGAGGCTGTCGTGGATCTGCGAAAGCTGCTCCATGTATTCGTTCACGAGCCCCTGCGCGCCCGCCAGATTGCCCTTCAGCATCTCGAGGTGCGCCTTCATCGCGATCGCCTTGCCGAACACGATGATGAGCTCGTTCTTCCAGAGCAGCTTGTTGACGAGCTTCGTGGCGCGCGCAACGTAGTCGGCGCGCTTCCTGGCCAGCTTGGGATCGGAGGCCTCCGCGGCGAGGCGGATGAGCAGCGTGGCGTCTTCCATCGCCACCGCGCACCAGCGCTCCTCCGTGGCGCCGGTCTCGGGGATCTTCGCGAGCAGGCTGTCGTACATGTGCGCGGCTTCGTCGAAGTTCTTCTCGCGCGTGCAGATCTGCGCCCACGTGAAGCCGCTCTCCACGTAGAAGTCGAGCAGATCCGCGCCCGGCTTCGTCACGGTCTTGAAGAACTCCTGGTAGATCTTGCGGCACTTGGCCATCTCGGCGCGCGCATAGTAGGCGTCGGCCATCGAGAGGCGCAGCGCCCAGTACTCGCCGTTCTTCACCTTCATGCCGTCCACGACCTTCTGCACGTCGGCGAACTTGCCGAGGCGCAGCGCGCCTTGCATCTCAAGCACCTTCAGGCGCGGCGCAAGGTGCGGCCAGCGCGTGCGCGCCGCGGCGATCACCGGCTCGGCGAAGTCCGGCATGTTCGCCTCCACGAGCGCGTTGATGTACTTGACTTCCGCCTCGGCAAGAGGATCGGCCTTCGCCGCGACCGGCGCGGCCTCGTCCGCCGCCCGCACCGCCGCAAACGGCGCAAGAGAGCACGCGGCCAGCACCGCGCAGGTCAGTATGTAGATAGGGCTCGTGTTCATGATGATGTCAAGTATAGTGGAAAAAGCGGCATGCGTCAAGCACGCCGCCTCTGTTTTTTGCGCGGGTTCGGCCGTGACGCCTCCCCCGCGCCGCGGCCTTACTTCTCGTCGAGCGCCGCCACGCCCGGCAGCACCTTGCCTTCGAGGTACTCGAGGCTCGCGCCGCCGCCCGTCGAGATGTGGCTCATCTCGGCCGCGCGGCCGCTCTTCTTCACCGCGGAGACGCTGTCGCCGCCGCCGATGATCGACATGCCGCCGTTGGCCTTCACCGTCGCCACCGCGTCGCACACGCCGAACGTGCCCTTCGCCAGAGGCGCGAACTCGAAGCAGCCCATCGGCCCGTTCCACACCACCGTCTTCGCCGCCTTGATCGCGTCGGAGAAGAGGGCGATCGACTTCGGCCCAATGTCGAGACCCATCCAGCCGTCCTCGATGTCGCCTTCCGTCGTCTTCATCGTGATGTCGCTCGCGTCCTTCTCGGCCGGGAACTTGTCCGCCACCACGTTGTCGACCGGCAGCAGGAACTTGATGCCCTTGGCCGCCGCCGCGTCGAGCATCTCCTTCGCGTAGGCGAGCTGGTCGTCTTCGCACAGCGACGCACCGACCTTCTTGCCCTGCGCCTTGAGGAACGTGTAGGCCATGCCGCCGCCCACAATGAGCGTGTCGACCTTGTTGAGCAGGTTCTTGATGACCTTGAGCTTGTCGGACACCTTCGCGCCGCCGAGGATCGCCACGAACGGACGCACCGGATTCTCCACCGCGTCGCCGAGGAACTTGATCTCCTTCTCGAGCAGGAAGCCGCTCACCGCCGGACGCAGATAGTCCGCCACCACCGCCGTCGAGGCGTGCGCGCGATGCGCCGTGCCGAAGGCGTCGTTGCAGTAGATGTCGCCGTAGGACGCGAGCTTCTGCGCCATCGCGGCGCGGTCGGCCTTGAGCGCGGCCTTCTTCGTCTCGTACTCCTCGTCCGTGAGGTGGATGCCCTTCTTCTCGTCGTCCTTCTTCACCTTGCCG
>CAVGKN010000004.1:0-13634 GCA_963629855.1 Lachnospiraceae bacterium | reverse complement strand
ACGCGGGCAAAACGTGGTGGGCGCCGCGCCGCACCACGCCACGAGCGCCTCGGGACGCACCGTGAGCGTATCGCCCTCCGCCACCGCCACGCGCGCGACGCGGCTTTTCGTGGCGAGCGCGGCCCAGCCGCCGCGCAGTTCCGTGACGGCGAGCGCGCGCGCAAAGGACATCGGCACGAGCTTGAGCGCGCGCCCCTTCACGCGCGAGGCGAACGGCGCGACGAGCAGTTTCGTCGCGACCACGCAGAGCGCTTCGTCCGGCAACGCCGTGAGCAGCGTGAGGAACGGCGCCTCGGCGCGCGCGAAGTAGGCGGCGCCCGTGGTCTCCACCTGGCAGAGCGCGGCGCGATCCGGCACGATGAGGCCCTTGAGCCCCAGGACGCGCGCCGCGCCCGCGTGGGCGGCCGGCTGATCGCGCGCGGCGAGATAGGCGCCCGCCGTCTCCACGCGCGCCATGCCGTTCTCGATCTGCGGCGCCGTCACGACACCGCCTCCTTGAGCGCCTGGATCGTCGCGTCGTACTGCGGCCGCTCCGTGAGGCCCTGGCAGAGAAAGGCGTTGACCTTGTCGATCTTCGCGATGGCCTCGTCCGTGGCGCGATCCGCGCCCTTCTGGTATTCGCCGATGCGCAGCAGCAGCTCGACTTCCTGGTACTTGGCGAGAATCTCGCGCAGCTTCGCCGCCGCCGCCTTGTGGTCCTTCGGGATGATGGCGGACTGGCAGCGCGAGATCGAGGCGAGAATGTCGATGGCGGGATAGTGGTTCACCTGCGCGAGCTTGCGCGAGAGCACGATGTGGCCGTCGAGAATCGAGCGCGTCTCGTCCGCGATCGGCTCGGTCATGTCGTCGCCTTCCACGAGCACGGTGTAGAGCGCGGTGATGGAGCCCTTGGAGGAGTTGCCCGCGCGCTCCATGAGCTTCGGCAGCTCGGAGAAGACGCTCGGCGGGAAGCCGCGCCGCGTGGGCGGCTCGCCCGCGGCGAGACCGATCTCGCGCTGGGCGCGGCCGAAGCGCGTCACGCTGTCCATCATGAGCAGCACCTTCTTGCCCTTGTCGCGGAAGAACTCCGCGATCGAGGTGGCCACGTAGGCGGCCTTGAGGCGCTCCATCGCGCTGCGGTCGGAGGTGGCGCACACGACCACGGCGCGCCGCATGCCCTCCTCGCCCAAGTCCTTCTCGATGAACTCGCGCACTTCGCGGCCGCGCTCGCCGATGAGCGCCAGCACCGACACCTCCGCCTCCGTGTTGCGGATGATCGAGGCGAGCAGCGTGGACTTTCCGCCACCCGCCGCCGCGAAGATGCCCATGCGCTGCCCTTCGCCGCACGTCAGCAGCCCGTCGATCGCGCGGATGCCCAGCGAAATCGGGCGCGAGATGATGCGCCGCTCGAGCGGACTCGGCGGATCGGCGTAGACGGGATAGTAGCCCTCCGGGCGGATCGGCCCGCGCCGCTCCGCGTCCATCGGCCGCCCGAGACCGTCCACCACGCGCCCGAGCAGCGACTCGCCCACGGGCACCATGTGCACGCGCCGCGTGGGGATCACCTCCGTCTGCGCCGAAATGCCCGTCATCGCACCGAGCGCGGTGAGCAGCGCGGCCTCGCGCGTAAAGCCCACCACCTCGGCCTGCACCTCGAAGTTCTCCCACGGGTTGCGCAGAATGCACACCTCGCCGACCTTCACGCCCGGCACGGACGCCTTGATGATCGTGCCGACCACCTGGATCACGCGGCCCTTCACCTCGATGGGCTGCGCGTCCTCGACCGCCCGGTCGAGCACCTGCGTGATATAGTCGAAGGAGGACGTCATTTTTCCTTGGCGAAATTCGTGCGGATGGATTTTTCGATGGCGGCGATCTGCCCGTCCACGGAGGCCTCCACGAGTCCGGCCTCGGTCTCGACGATGCACGCGGTGTTGGCGAGATGCGCGTCTTCCACCACGTCCACGTAGGCGAGCGCGGGGAACTCGGCAAGCAGATCCTTCACGCGCGCGCGCACCGCGGACGCCATCTCGGGGTTGACCTTCACGGTGATCTGGCGCTGGTTGCGCACCACGGCGGCCATGGACTTGCGCACGATCTGCATCACGAGCTCCTTGTCGTCGATGTCGGCCACGCACTTGCGCAGCGCCTTCATCACGATCTCGGCCACCTTGTTCTCGATGGACTCCATGTAGCGCACGCTCTCGTCCACGAGATTGAGCTTCTGCATGAGGATCTCGGCCTTGCCGGCGTCGATGCCGTCGGCGTAGCCGCGCTTCTTCTCGGCGGCGTAGGCGGCCTTGGCCTCGTTGCGGATGGCCTCGGCCTCGGCCTCGGCGGCGGCCACGACGTCCTCGGCGCGCGCCACGGTGGCGGCGTCGTCCGCCGTCACGACCGCGCCGTCGCTTTCGAGGTCAAAGGTTTTCTTCTTCAGGAGCAGCATAGCGCATACGCCTCCGGGAACTTGAGTTTCATGATCTGGCGGCGCGCGTCCTTGCCGCCCGTGCAGTAGGCCGCATAGCGCAGCACGTCGGGATAGACGCCGGGATACTCCACCTTGAGCCGGCGCACGGTGGGGCCGTCCACCACGGTGCGCCATTCGTCCACGTGGGAAAGCCCGTCGACCCAGCGGTCGATCTCGCGGCGCACGTCGTCGTCGAGATAGGCGAAGCGGCGCGGGTCGTCGAGCGGGTAGACCTGGAAGACGCCGGTGGCGCGGAAGTCGTCGCGCACCTTGGGCCAGAGCGGCCCGTTGACGAGCGCGCGCGCGTCGTCGAGGGAGATGTCGGTCAGATCCATGTGCGCGCGCCTCCCTTCGCGGCGGCGAGGTGGCGGCGCCAGCAGCGCGCGCCCTCCTCGGGCTTGCCGAGCGCCGTGAGCGCCCGCGATTCGAGCAGGGCCGCCGCGCGCGCGAGCGCGGGCGGAATCTCCGCCGCGCGCAGCACGTCGAGCGCGCCCGCGGCGTCGGCGTCGGCCAGACGCAGCTCGGCGAGGGCGACGGCCGCCACGCCGTCGCGCGGGTCGTCCTCCACAAGCGCCTCGCAGAGCGTCTGCGCGCGCGTGCCCTGACCGTGCCGCGCGAAGAGCCACGCGGCCGTGAGCAGGAACCGTCTGTCGTCGGCGTCCATCGTCTCGCCTCCCTAGCGCGCCGCCTTCTTCGGCGGCGGATCCTTGAAGACGGTCACGGAGATCTTCTCGTAGGCGAGGCCCTCGATCGCGTTCTTCACGAGCGACTTCACCTGCGGAATGGCCTCGGCGAGGTCGGCGTCCCACCGGCTGCGGATGGCCACGGCGGCGGAGCTCGGCAGCGCGTTCTTCGCGAACGGGTCGTTCTCGGGCAGCACCACGTGCACGCGCGCGTCCACCACGCCGTCGATCATCGAGATCGTGTGCGAGAGATCCTGCGCGATCGCGTCCATGAAGCGGATGCGCTCCTCGCTCGGACTGGAGACCATGCCGGACTTCTTGAACACCGCGCCCACGCCGTTGAACGTGCGCTGCGGGATGCCGCGGCTGCGGCAGACCGCCACGGCGGTGGCGAAGTCCTTCTCGCCGATCGTCACGTTCCACGTGCCTTCGTCGCCGGGCGTCTTCGAGGCGGAGATGCCGCTTTCGATCAGCGCGGCGATCGCGTCGTTCGCCTGGCTCTCCGCCAGCGAGGAGAAGAGCGTGGTCTGCTGGTCGCAGCCCGCGGCCAGCGCCGCCAGCGTCAACGCCAAGAGCAGTCGTTTCATCGTCGTCGTCCCCTTTCCGCGCTAGCCGTTCTTCACGAGCGTGGAGACGGCGTCGCTCGCCTTCTTGGCGAGGTTCGTGACGATCTCCTGCTGGAAGGCGAGGTTCGCGACTTCATACTGCAGTTCGCTCATCTCGGCGGCGGAGAGCGCGTGCGTCTTCGACATCGAGGTGAGCGCGTGAATGCGGTGGAGAATCTGCTGGTAGTTGCCCTGCGCGGTGTCGAACGACGCCGCGACCTGGCTCGCGAACGGAATGTCCGCGACCGGCTGCGGGGCGAGCGCGGCCTCGAAGCGCGCCACGGCGTCGGGATCCGCCGCGGCGGTGGCGGCCTGCGCCGTCTGCGCGGCGGCCGCCTGCGTCGCCGGGCTCGTGCCCGCCGCGCGCACCGCCTCCACGATCATTGCCTCAGTCATGTTCCATCAATCCTTTCGCAAGTTGTGCCGCCGCCGGGTCGGCCGTCTGCGCGGCGGCCTCGGCCAGCGACGCCTCCGCTTCCGCGCCGCGGTCAAGCCGCTGCAGCGCGAGCCCCCGGAAGGCCAGCAGCATCGGGTTGCCGGGAAAGCGCGGCAGCGCCGTCCCGTCCAGAAAATCCAGGCACGCGGCGAACTCCCGCGCGCTCAGCAGCGCCACGGCCTTCGCCGCGGCGACCGACGGCGCGTCGGGACGAAACCGCTCCAGCACGGCGAGAATCTTCGCCGCGCTCTGGAACCGGTTGCCCCCCACCGCCATCAGGGCGATGTTCAGGAGCAGCCGCGCCTCTTCCGCCGTCAGGTCGAACACGCGACCGTCCTTACCGGAAGTTGGACGCGATCGAGCTGAGCGCATCCGCCATGTTCTTCTGGATGTTCGTCATCGTGGTGAGCGCGAGGTTCCACTGCTGCAGGTCGTACTGCAGCTGCTGGAGGTTCGCCTGCACGTCCGGGTGCTCCTGGTACGTCTTGAGCGATTCCGCCAGACGGTCTTCCATCGTCTTCGCCGCGTTGAGCAGGGCGTTGTAGACGTTGTCGGTGTGGATGACCTCGTTGAGGGCCAGCTGGCCGCCTTCGCCGACACGCGAGATCGTGCTCACGTTGTCGTACATCTTGACCATCGAATCGGGCGTATGGTTCGTGCTGATCATGGCTTCTTCTCCTTCTGTTTTTTGTTCCTGTGTTGGTGTGGACAAAAATCGTTTACGCGGTCGCGGTGCGCGGCCTCCTCTGCAGGCGCAGCAGTTTGCGGGCGATGGTGAGCACCTCGTCCAGCCCCTCGCAGCGCGCGAAGTCCGCGGGTGGCAGACCCTCGGCGCAGGTGGCCTCGAGCCGCTGCTGGGCGGCGACGAGCTGCGCGTCGTACTTCGCCAGGGCGGCCGCGCCGTCGGGACCGGCGAGCTCGCGTTCGAGTTCAAGCAGTTCCATCGTCAGGGCCTCCATTCGAATTCGGTGGCGCCGTCCCTCAGCACGAGGCGCTCGGCCTCGATGCGCACGATGGTCGCGTTGCCGAGCTGCGCGCCTTCGGCGAGACGCAGCCCCGTGCGCAGCACCACGCAGGGATAGGGGTTCATGAGGATGCCCGCGATGGGCTCGAGATGCCGCGCGGGGGCGGCCGCGGCGGCGGCGGGCGCGGCGGCCACCACGTCGTCGGCCTCCGGCGCGGCGAGCGCGGCCTCGGGTTTCGGCGGCGGCGGGCCGCCCACCTGCACGGCGTCGGTGAGCACGCGCGTGACGGCGGGCACGTCGGCCGAGAGCGCGCGCAGGGCGCGTTCGAGCCGCGCGGGCGTGGCCGCGTAGCCGGCGAGCGTGACGACGCGGTTCGAGGCGGCGGTCGCCTTGAGCGCGCCTTCCGTCACGGTGAAGAGCAGCGCGTCGGCCGCGCTGCGCACGGTCTCGTCGTCCGTCAGGTCAAACTGCACCTGGGCGTCGTCCGCCAGCGCGAGCGCGCGGATGGCGAGGCGTTCGGTGCGCCGCGCCACGTTGCCCACAAGCCGGCGCGCGCCGTTCGTCTCCACGAGCGTCAGCCCATGCTGCACGGCGAGCTCGCCCAGCGACGGCCCCGCCGTCACGACGCGCGTCGTCGCCGCGCCATTCGTACGCGCCTCGTACCAGGCGCGCGCCTTCGGCAGCCAGCGGTCGCGCGTGAACCACGCCGCAACCGCGAGCAGAATGAGCAGCAGCAGCACGAGAAGCCCGCAGCCACAGCCGCGACGCCGGCGCGGCGCGGGCGCCGTCTCTTCGGCGGGCGTGGCCGCTTCCTCCTCGGGCTTGGGCGCCTCCTCTTCGGCGGGCGCGGACGTCTCCTCTGGCGCGGGTTCCTCGGCCGGTGCGGGCGTGAGCGCGTCCCACGCGCGATCGGTCGGCCCCACGGCGAGCGCGGTCGTGCCGAAGGCGTGGATCTCGAAGGGCTTCAGCGCGCGCGCCGAACCGTCGGGCAGAACCGCGGTCACGCCCGCGTCCGCCACGTCGAGATCGAACGCCTTGGCGGCGAGCGTCTGATCCGCAATCACGATGTCGCATGCGTCGCCCGAGCCCACGCTCACGCGACGGCCGCCCACGAGCGCGATCTCCGCGCCCTTCAAAGGCCCTTCGACGATTTTGAGAAGCCAATCCATGCTAGAGCTTCAGCCTCCCGAGCGGTTGGATGTTGATTTCGGAGCTCAGTTCCTGGAAGCTGAGCACGGGGATTTCGTAATAGTCCTTCTCGATCATCTTGCGGAAGTAGCGGCGGATGTCCACCGACACGATGATCACGGGCTTGTGCTGGATCTTGCGCACGTCGCCGAGCGTCTTGCGCACCACGGCGAGGATCGCGCGCACGCTCTGCGGATCCATCGCGAGATAGCTGCCGCTCGAGGTCTGGCGCACGGACTTGCGGATCTTCTCCTCAAGCGCGGGGTCGAGCAGGTAGGCGGCGATGATGTTCTGGCCGCCGGAGAACTTGTAGCTGATGTAGCGCGAGAGCGCGCTGCGCACGTATTCCACGAGCAGCACGGTGTCCTTCTCGCGCTGGCCCCACTCGATGAGCGTCTGCGTGATGCGCTTGAGGTCGCGGATGCAGATGCCCTCCTGCACGAGGCGCTGCAGCACGTCGGTGATCTTCTGGATCGGCAGCACGCGCTGCACTTCGCGCACGAGCTCCGGCGCCTCCTTCTCCATGTGGTCGAGCAGCAGGCGCGTCTCCTGCAGCGAGAGGAACTCGTTGGCGTAGCGGCGCAGCACGCCGGAGAGATGGTAGGTCAGCACGCCGTTGAGGTCGAGGTGGCGGATGCCGCTTTCGTCGAGCTTGCGCGCGTCCTCGGCCTTCACCCAGCTCGTCTCGTAGCCCGTGATGAACGGCTTGCCCGCCTCGAACGCGATGCCCGTGGCGGTGAGGTTCTCGGGCGACTCGAGCGCGAACACGTAGCCCGCGCGCAGCGTGCCGTCCGACACGGGCACTTCGTTGACGAGCAGACGGTACCGACCGCCGTGCAGACTGCCGTTGAGCGAGAGGTTGATGCCGGGGAACGGCACGCCAAGGTCGTGGTAGAGCGCGCGGCGGATCTCCATGATCTTGTCGTTGAGATCCTCGTAGGTGAGCGCGCTGCGGATCTCCGCGTCGATGTCGACCATGAGCGGCGTGACCATCGCGAAGTCGTCGCCGTCCTTCTTCTTCGGGCGCGGACGCCCGTCGGTGGAGGGCGCGGCGGCGGCGAGCGGATCCTCGCCCTTGGCGGCGGCCGCGGCGGCGCGGCGTTCCTTCACGCGCAGCGACCAGCCCACGAAGCCCACGGCCGCGGCGAGCCCGAAGAGCGTGAGGTGCGGGAAGCCGGGGATGCAGCCGATCGCCACGAGCACGCACGCGCCGAGCAGCAGCGCCTTGGGCTGCGCGAAGATCTGGTTGACGATGTCCTGGCCGAGCGGCGCGGCCTTCTCGCTGCCCACGCGCGTGACGATGATGCCCGCCGTGATCGAGATGAGCAGCGCGGGGATCTGCGAGACGAGGCCGTCGCCGATCGTGAGCACGCCGAAGCGCGTCACGCACCAGCCCACGTCCTTGTCGAACATGAGCATGCCGATGAGGATGCCGCCCACGATGTTGATCGCGGTGATGATGAGGCCGGCCACGGCGTCGCCCTTCACGAACTTCATCGCGCCGTCCATCGCGCCGTAGAGCTGCGACTCCTGCGCGAGCTCGCTGCGCCGCTTCTTGGCGGTCTCGAGGTCGATCGCGCCCGCGCGCATGTCCGCGTCGATGGACATCTGCTTGCCGGGCATGGCGTCGAGGGTGAAGCGCGCGCCGACTTCCGAGACGCGCTCCGCGCCCTTGGCGATCACCACGAACTGCACGATCGTGATGATGAGGAAGATCACCGCGCCGACCACGAAGTTGCCGCCGACCACGAAGTTGCCGAACGTGTTGATGATCGCGCCCGCGGCGTTGGGGTCCTGCGAGCCGTGCAGCAGGATGCAGCGCGTGGTCGTGACGTTGAGCGCGAGGCGGAAGAGCGTGGTGAAGAGCAGCATCGAGGGGAACGTGGAGAACGCCAGCGCCCGCGGCAGATAGAGCGAGAGCATGAGCAGCACGGCCGAGATGCAGATGTTGATCGAGATCAGGCCGTCCACCACCGGCGACGGCAGCGGCACGATCAGGAGGCCGATCACGCACACCAGCAGAAAGGCCAGCACAAGGTCGCCGAAGCGGCTGAAGACGCCCGCGATGTTGGAGAGTTTGCCCAGCATGTCCGTCATGTCTCCAGTAGCGAGGCCCGATAGAAGTCGAGGAGCTCCGTGTCGGCGAGGAGCCCTTCCAGTTCGGCGGCCGCGCGCGCGGCCGCGCCGCCGCCCTTGCCGTCCTTGCCGCCCTTGCCGCCCTTGCGGCGCAGGTTGTCGATCGCGCGGCGCGCGGCGGCGTGGAAGCCGCCGGCCGTGCGCAGCAGCGTGGAGGCGCCGGCCTCGGCGAGCAGCCCCGTGATCTGCCCCGCCACGGTGGGATCGCGCGGGAACACGGAGGCGAGCGCCTCCGACACGGTGGTCGAGCCCGGCAGAATGGCGCGCTGCGTGGTGCCCGCGGTCTGACCCGCCGGCGCCTCGTTGTACTCGGCCATCGAAATGCCGGTGTTGAAGCTGACGCTCGATGCGACGCGATCCAGGCTCATGACACGCTCCTCCTCACCTGATCGGCCACCTGCCACAGCGCGGCAAACGCCTCGGACAGCGCGGTCACCGTCACGCGCCGCTCCGGCAGACGCGCCACGAACACGGCCTCGCCCCGCCGCGCCAGATACGCGGCCCGCACGCGCACCGCGCCCCGCTGGGCGTCGGGATGCGCGAAGCCGAGCACGCGCCGCAGCGTGGCCTCGTCGTCGCCGACGGCCACGCCCATCGAGACGAGCAGCGCCTCGTCCGCGTACTCGAAGCGCAGCGCAAGCCCGTTCTCGAAGCGCACGCCCGCCACGCCGCGCGCGTCGAGCGCGAACTGCGTGAGCTCCAGCTGCCGCCCGAAGGCGCGCACCACGTCGTTGAGCCAGTCGGGCGTCATGCGGCGTCGCCTCCCTTCCGGTCGTCGCGGGCGCGGCGGTCTTCCTCGTCCTGGCGTTCCACCAGCCCGTCGAGCGTTTCCTGCGCGGCGTCCTCGAGACGCAGACGTTCCGCCTCGTCCGCGAAGAGCCGCGGCGAGAGCAGGCGGAACACACCCACGAGCTCCGTGCAGAAGTAGAGCTGCGCGAGCAGGCGCGCAAGCCCGCACGCGGCGATCAGCTGCGAAATGTTCTGCGCCGTGACGTGCGGCATCTCGGTGAAGCCGAGCACCTGGCCCGTGAGCGCCTCGCCGTTGAGCAGGCACTTCTCGCCGAACTGCGTCGCCATCTTGCCCGCAAGCGCCGTCATCTTGTCCATCACCGTCTTGAGCACCATCACGCACTGCAGGTCGCCGAGCACGCGGTGCAGTTCCTCCATGCTGCGGGAGGGCGTGGCGCTCTGCAGGTCGATGCCGCAGCCCTTCACGAGGAAGTCGAGCGCCTCGCCGAGACGCCCCGCCCCGCGCGTGGCGAGCAGCGAGCGGAAGCAGGCCTGCGGCGTGGTGAAGCCGAGCACTTCGCCGCGATAGAGGTCGCGCAGGCCCTGCATCTCCGCCGGGTTCTTCGTCTGCGCGTTGATCTGCTCGGCGAGGTTGAGGCCGGCGCGCACCTCCGCGCCCCTCTCGGCCTCGAGCGCGCGCCGCGCGCCGTCCACGAGCGTCTTGAGCGCGCCTTCCTGCGGCGCAAGCGCCTTGCCGAGCGCGTCGAGCATCGCGAACTGGTGCGAGGGATCGCGCGAGCCTTCGCCGAGCATCCGCAGAAGCTGCTGCTGCGTGGGCGCCTGCCCCTGCTGCATCATCTGGCGCAGCGAACGCAGCAGACGCTCCATGTACGCGCCGCCCGGCATGTCGGGCAACACCTTCTGCCACATCAGCACGGCCTCGACGAACGGATTGCCCGACCGGCGCAGCTCGCCCAGACGCCGCTCGCCCGCCGTCTTCATCGCCTTCTCCTCGAACTGGAAGGAGAGCTCCTCCATCGAGTCCTGCAGCTCCTGCGCGGGATCGCTCATCACCTCGAGACGGAAGCCCATCGCCTGGCCGGACTGCACGGCGGCCTGGTTCGTCTGCTGCGTGGAGACGGCCGCGTTCTGCAGGGCGTCGAAACGTCCCGCCGAAAGCGCCTGGCGCATGATCTGGGCGGCGTCGAGCATCAGGGCTTCGCCTCCTTCGCGGCCTTCTCCGCGGCCTCGCGCGCCTTCTCTTCCGCTTCCTTGGCGGCCTCGCGGGCGTCGAGGAGCGCGGCGCGTTCCGTCTCGTAGGCCTCTTCGCGCGCCTTGTAGTCGTCCTTCCACTGGCGCACGTTGTCGCGCAGCGTGTCGTCGCGCTTGCGCGTCTCGAGCTTGCGGTCGCGGCGGTCGCGCTCGATCTCGGCCTCGCGCACCTTCAGGCGCTCGTTGGCCTTCTCCTCGCGGATCTCGCGGTACTCGCGGCGGTCGGCCTCGCGCACGCGGCGCTCGTCGTCGCTGCCGTTCAGCGCCTCCTGCAGGTCTTCCTCGCGCACGACGTCGCGCGCCCGCACGGCCTGCGCCTCGGTGAGACCGGGCTCGACCACGCCGATCACGCGCGGCGTGATGATGAAGAGCCGCTGCACGGACTCCTTCGTGTGCGACGCGCCGCCGAAGAGCCAGCCAATCCACGGAATGTCGCGCAGATAGGGAATGCCCCACCCGGCCTCCTCCTCGATGTCGCGGAAATAGCCCGCCAGCAGCAGCGAGCCGTTCTCGGGCACGAGCGCCTGCGTGTCAAGCGTGGACGTGCGCGTCATCGGCATCGCGTCCACGGTAATGGACTCGAACCCGCCGTCCTGCAGCGACATCGTGAGCCACACGCGGCGCGCCTCGTTCGTCTTGTCCGCCGGCGGCTCCACCACGCGCGGCTTGATTTCGAGGCGCGTGCCAGCCGAGACTTCCTCGAGCGTGGCGACTTCCGTGCCGACGACCTTGGCGTGGTAGCTCTGGGTGTCGGTCATCGACGCGGCGAGGTTGTTCATCGTGAGAATGGTCGTGCGCGAGATGTTGCGCGCCTTGCCCTTTTCGCGCAGGGCGGAGAGCGACGCGGAGACGTCCACGTGCCGCCCGAGGTAGGAGGCGGCGCCGGCGAGGCCGTTGCCGGAGATCGACGCGGCGTCCGCGAGGTTGGCCACGTTCTGGCCGGCGGCGCCCTCGAACTCGCCGCGCGAGCCGGAGACCTTGAGCGAAAGCTGCCAGTCGAGCGAATCGTTGCGCGAGAGCTCGAGCGTGGTCACCTCGATCTCCACCAGCTTCTGCGGAATGTCGAGCGCGCGGATAAGGCGCTCGTACATGCCCATGCGCGTGGCGACGTCGCGCACGAGCACGGCGTTGAGCCGGTTCTCGGCGCGGATCACGGGCGACACGCCCGCGCGCGAAGAAGAGGTGGAGGACTCCGCCGCCTCCACGGCGTTCGTGCCCTCGCGCACCTTGCCCGCGCCCGTCTCCGCCTGCATGATTTCCTGCAGCAGATACGCCACGCCGCGGATCGACACGTTCGCCTCCGGACTGGACGCCTGCAGGCTCACGTTGTCCGCCCACGTGTGCTGCAGCGGGAAGAGGCGCGTCTCGATCTCCGTGAACGTGCGCTGCTCGCGCAGACGGTCCGCCTTCGTGATCGTCTCCGCCACGAGCGTCACGTAGCGCGGCGGCCCGTAGACGAGGATGAGCTCGTCGTTCGAGGCCGTCTTGAGCGGGAAGCGCGGATCCTCCACGCCGAGCTCCTTCAACATCGCGCTCACCTCGCCCGCCTTCATGTAGCGCAGGTCGATGAGGGTGGAGGTGGACTCGCTCGCGGCCGAGACGAAGATCGTGGTGCCGTCGAAGTACCACACGAGATTGTGCATCGCCGTCACGCGATCGAGGAAGTCCGCCGCCGGCACGTCCTTGAAATTGCCCGAGAACGCGCCGCCCACGGCCTGCGAGCACAGCACGGGCACGCCCTGCGCCACGCCGAACGACTCGAGCGCGGTGCGCACGTCCATCGCGCGCGCGGTGAGGGAGTAGGTGGGCGCGCGCCACGCCACGGCGGCGAGCGACGCCGCCGAAGCGGCCCCCGCCAGGCCGGCGAGCGCACACGCGCAGAGGACTTGTCTCATTCGTCTCGTCATCGTCTCTCGCTCCCGTTCACGGCATGATCATCATTTCGGGCACGCGCGGCGCCTCCTGCCGCGTCCCGTGCGCGCGCGCCGCCCACCAGTCGCAGGACGTCGCAAACACTTCGAAGAACCGGCGCAGCTGCGTCGCGTCGGCCGTGGCCTCCACGTCCTGCCACAGGATCGGCGCCTCCCGCATAGCGTCCCATGCGAGCACGGCCTCCTCCTTCAACAGCCGCCCGGCGGCATAGCCCGCCAGCGCCGCGAGCGACAGATCGCCCTCTTCGCTGCGCAGCGTCTTCACGAGGCGGAGACGTCCGCCCGCGACCGTGGCCTCCACCGCGTCGCCGTCGACGATCAGGGTGAACGCCGACGCCCCGGCGGGCGGAGCCTCCGGGTAGTCGATCGCCTGTGTAAAACGTTCAAGCGCGGTTGCCACAAATCCTCTTTTCTAATCTTCGAAGGCCGGCATGGGCGGCGCCGGCAGGTTGAAGGCCTGACCCATGAGGCGGCCAAGGTCGTCGTCGCGCGTGAGCGCGGCCTCGATCTCCGCCGTCACGCCGTCCACGTCCGCCAGGCCCGAGGCGGCGAACGTCACGCCCTCTCCCGCGAGGAGGGACGCGCCGCGCGCGTCCTGCGAGGAGGCCGTCTGCCCCGACACGGCGAGATCCGTCGTGAACGCGGGCACCTGATTCTGTGTTGCAAAGTGAATGTTCATAGCGTTGTGTCTACGCGCACCCCGCCCGGAGGTTACACGCGCACCGCTCCTTTCTTCTGTCCGTCCGTCGCGCCCGTGCGCAGATCGGCCAGCAGCCCGCGCAGCTTCTCCTTGGCGCGGAAGATGCGCACCTTCACGGCGCCCTCGCCCGCGTTCGTGCGGCGCGCGATCTCGCGGATGGAGAGTTCCTGGATCTGGAAGAGCGTGTAGGCCTCGCGCAGCAGCGGCGGCAGTTCGGCGATTGCGGCCGTCAGGCGCGCGCGGAGGTAGACGGCGTCGCTCGGCGCATCGGCGGGCGACACCGAGCCCGCGTCCTCGTCCTTGATTTCGTCCTGCAGCACCTCGCGCTGCGTGCGCCGGAACTTGTCCGTGCGCAGGTTGCGGGCGATCGTGTAGGCGAGCCCGGAGATCTGCTCGGGATCGTCGATCAGCGAGTCGCGGCGCTTCCAGATGCGCAGGAAGGTTTCCTGCACAATGTCGCATGCCGAAGCGTAGACCACCCCGTTTGCCACAAGGTAGTTGGTCAGCTTCGGCGCGATGTCCGTGTATAGGCGCTCAATGTCCACG
>CAVGKN010000003.1:0-14042 GCA_963629855.1 Lachnospiraceae bacterium | reverse complement strand
AGACGAACCAGGGCTTCACGAACTACCTCGCCGCGCTCGGCATCATCGAGACGGTGGCCATCTTCGCCATGGTGTTCGCGCTGATCGCCCTCGGCTCGATCAAGTAGCGCCGGTGCCTCGTTGAAATTCGCATTCGGCATCTTTCTCGCGCTCTTGTCGGTGGGGGGCTTCGCCTCGACCTTTATCTTCGGGGCGGCCCTCACCAAGAGCGCGCACGTGTCGCCGGAAGTGCTTGCCTTTTCGCGTTTCGTCATCGCCGGGCTGGTGATGGCGATTCCGCTTTTTGCGTCCGCGCGCGAACGGACGCGTCTGCGCGGCATGACGCGGCGCGACGCTCTGGCGATCCTCTGGCTGGGCCCCGTGGGCACCACGGTCATGGCGTGGTGCGTCTTCATGGGCTGCGCCCGCGTGAGCGCGGCCAACGCCTCGATGGCGGACGCCCTCACGCCGATCATGGTCTTTCTTGCCGCCGCGGTGAAGACGCGGCGCGTGCATCCCTTCGAGCTCGTCGCGCTCGCGTGCGGCCTCGTGGGCGCGTCGTTCGTCATCCAGATCGTCACGGCCCACGGCCTTGCGCTGGAGGCCTATTCCACGGGCGACATCTACATCATGCTCGCGGCGGCGACCTGGGGCGTCTACACGGCCTACGGACGCGAGACGATCACGCGCCTGGGCTCGTCGCTCTTCACGCTGCTGACCATGGCGGTCGGCGCCGCGCTGTTCGGCCTCTGCCTGCCGTTCCTCGATCTCTCCTGGCCTTCGACGCCGCACGCCTGGGGGCTCGTGGCGCTGCTCGGGCTCGTCTCCACGCTGATGCCGTTCTGGACGTGGAACGCGGCGCAGAAGTACCTGCCCATGTCCGTGCTCGGCGTCAGCGCCTACTTCACGCCCGTGTTCGCGGTGGGCATGGCGGTTGTCTTCCTCAATGAGACCGTCACGCCGCTGCAGTGGCTCGGCACGGCCTTCATCGCGCTCTCCGGTGTCATCGCAGTGCGTTCTCGCACGGCCGCCGCCGCCTGAGAGCGGTCTGCTTCAGGCGCCTTCCCCATACGCATTGAGCACTGCGGTGGCGAAGGCTTCAAGATCGGGATAGAGCGCGCGGGCGTAGGCGTCGAGCGGCGTGGGCTGTGCATTGACGATGTAGACGCGCCCGCCGGCCTGCAGCGTGAGCCGCGGCAGCCCGGCCGCGGGATAGACGGTGAGCGACGTTCCGAGCACCAGCATCACCTCGGCGCGGATCGCCAGTTCCTGTGCCGCCGCGAAGGCCTTTTCGGGCAGCGCCTCGCCGAAGAACGTGATGTCGGGCTTGTAGACGCCGCCGCACGCGCAGCGCGGAACCTCCGCCGTCTCCAGTATGCGGCAGATCTCCTCGAACGATTTCTCGTCGCCGCAGGCGCGGCAGTGGTGGAAGAGGGGCGAGCCGTGGATTTCGTAGACATGCGACGAACCGGCCTTTTGGTGCAGCATGTCGATGTTCTGCGTGGCGATGCCCGCCAGGCGGTCGCAGTCCTCCAACCTCTTGAGCGCAAGATGGACGGGGCCGGGCCGAAATTTCCGCAGGCCGTAGACGAGTTCGGCGGCGCCGCGGTAGTAGATGCGCGGATCGCGGTCGAACCAGTCGATGTCGAAGATGCGCTCGGCATCGGGCAGTCGGTAGAGTCCCTGCGGCCCGCGGAAGTCGGGAATGCCGCAGAGCGTGGAAATGCCCGCACCCGTCAGCACGGCCGTGCAGGAACTCGTTCGAAGGTCGTCAAGGAGCGTGTTCATGCGCTCCGCCCGTTTGTCGCTCATGGTCATGGAAACAGTATACCAAAACACGCGGATTTGGTATACTTTTAGGGCTATGCGGATATCGGCGTCTAGATTGGTCCTTTTCGTGGCTCTGCCGGGGCTGCTCGCGCTCGCCGCGGGCTGCTTCTCGATGGAGGCCGCGCCGCTGCGCAACGTGCGCACGCTGCACGGCGCGCCCACCCAGCACGTGGCGATCGCCAACAACGGCTGGTATCTCTTCAACGCCTGGCCGCTCGCGTGCGGCAACGCCAACGAAGGCGCCACGTTCCGCTGGCGCTTCTTCTCGGACGAAGTGAACATCGACCTTCTCCAGCAGCGGCTCACGCGCTACGCCGCGCAGCAGGGCTGCGACGTGACGGATCTCATCGTCAACAACGACGAACAGGTGCTGCTCTCCATTCCCTTCACCTCCATCGCCATTCCCATTCCCTATGTGCTCACCTTCCGCGAGACGCAGCTCTCGTGCGTGCTCGTGAAGCGGCAGACGCCTGCCGCGGGAGGTGCGCAATGAAGGCGTTCCGCACTCTGCTGCTCGCCGCCGCGTGCGCGCTTCTCGCCTCCGGCTGCACCGTGGTGCGCGTGACGCGCGCCTTCAACGGCGTCAACGTGGAGGAAGGCCGCGCGCCGCTCGCCACCGTCGAGATCGAGAACTCGGGCTGGTACCTCTTCACGTGCATCCCGATCGCGAGCGGTGATCACATGCGGCCCAACAGCCCCGACTGCCGCTGGTTCATGGACACCGTCACTGTCGAGAACAACCTCTCCGTGCTCGAGAAGGTCATGCTGCGCGAGCGCGCGAACGAGGTCGCCAACCTCACCAGTCACCGCACCGACGAGAAGTACCTCGTGTGCCTGCTCTCGCGCCGCGCCTACCACACGAGCGCCGTGCTGCTGCGGCCGCAGACCACCACCTCTCAGACTCCATCCAAATGAGAATCGCACAGTCCGTTCGGGCCCTGGTGCCCTACACGCCGGGTGAACAGCCGCGCGACGCGCGCGTCGTGAAGCTGAACACCAACGAAAACCCCTATCCGCCCTCGCCGCGCGTGGCGCAGGTGCTGGCCGGCTTCGACCTCGACCGTCTGCGCCGCTATCCCGACCCCGTGTTCACCGAGCTGCGCGAGAAGATCGCCGCGCGCGACGGCGCCGATCCCGCCTGCGTCTTCGTGGGCAACGGCTCCGACGAAGTGCTCACCCTCATGGCGCGCGCCTTCGTGGACGACGGCGAGGCCATCGGCTCGTGCGACCCCAGCTATTCCCTCTACAAGACGCTCGCCGCGATCCGCAACGTGCCCTTCGTGCCGAGTCCGCTCGCGGACGACTTCACGTGGCGGCCGCCCGTGGTCGCGGATCCGGAGACGGGGCGTCCCGTGGCGCTCTTCCTGCTCACGAACCCCAATGCGCCCACGTCCATCCGCTATCCGTGCGAAACGGTCGCCGCCTTCGCGAAGACGTTTCCGGGCGTGGTCGTGGTGGACGAGGCGTACGCCGACTTTGCGGACGACACGTGCATGCCGCTCGCCACCGCGCCGGACAACGCGAACGTCATCGTGATGCGCACGCTCTCCAAGAGTTTCTCGCTCGCCGGGCTGCGTCTCGGCTACTGTGTGGGCCCGGCCGACCTCGTCGAGGCGCTCTACAAGGTCAAGGACTCGTACAACGTGGACGCGCTTGCGCAGGCCGTGGCGGCCGCCGCGCTCGACGACCTCGACTGGATGCGCGCCAACGTGGCGCGCGTGAAGGCCACCCGCGCCGCCGCCACCGCCACGCTCCGCGCACGCGGCTGGGACGTGCCCGAGTCGCAGACGAACTTCCTCTTCGCGCGGCCTGCGCACCGGCCCGCCGCCGAGATCTTCGAGGCGCTGCGCGCGCGCCACGTCTACGTGCGCTATTTCCCCGGCCCGCGCACGGGCGACCGCCTGCGCATCACCGTCGGCACCGACGCCGACATGGCCACTCTTCTCTCCGCACTGGAGGAACTCGACACATGACACCCACCGACATCCATCCGATCTCCAAGCCCGACTACATGCCGCGCGCCGAGCTGCGCGCGCTGCAGCTCGCCAAGCTGCAGAAGCTCATCCCCTACGAATACGAGCACGTGGCGCTCTTTCGCCGCCGCTGCGACGAAAAGGGCGTGAAGCCCCGCGACCTCGTGGCGCTCAAGGATCTCGCCAAGTTCCCCTTCATGAAGAAGACCGATCTCCGCGACGAGTATCCCTACGGCCTCACCGCCGCGCCGATGCGCGACATCGTGCGCTTCCACTGTTCCTCGGGCACGACCGGCAAGCCCATTTGCATTCCCCAGACGAAGGGCGACCTCGACGTGTGGACCGACGGCACCGCGCGCTGCCTCGCCATGTACGGCATCACGCAGGACGACATCGTGCAGGTCTCCTACGGCTACGGGCTCTTCACGGGCGGCCTCGGCGCGCACCAGGGCGCCGAACGCCTCGGTTGCGCCGTGCTGCCCACCAGCGCCGGCAACACCGAAAAGCAGATCATGCTCATGAAGGATCTCGGCACCACGGTGATCTGCTGCACGCCCAGCTACTTCCTCCATCTCGCCACCGTGGCCGAAAAGCTCGGCGTGGACTTCCGTCGCGACACCAAGCTCAAGCACGGCGTGTTCGGCGCCGAACCGTGGACGGACGAAATGCGCGAACGCATCGAGCAGATCGCCGGCATCACCGCCCACGACATCTACGGCCTCACCGAGATCGCCGGGCCGGGCGTGGCGGGCAACTGTCCCTACTGCCACGGCCTGCACGTGTGGGAAGACCACTTCTATCCCGAGATCATCGACCCCGACACGCTCGAGCCGCTGCCCGACGGCGAGGAGGGCGAGCTCGTGTTCACCACGCTCGACCGCTTCGGCACGCCGATGGTCCGTTACCGCACGCGCGACCTCACGCGCCTGCAGACCGAGCCGTGCCCGTGCGGCCGCACGATGCGCGTGATGGACCGCGTGCACGCGCGCAGCGACGACATGCTCATCATCCACGGCGTGAACGTGTTCCCGAGCCAGATCGAGGCGTGCCTCATGAAGGTGCCGCAGGTCGCGCCGCACTACATGATCGAGTTGTCGTCCACCGACACGATGGATCTCTTCGTGCTCAAGGTGGAGGTCACGGCGGAGACGTTCTCCGACTCCGTCTCCGCGATGGAGGCCGTGCGCAAGCGCGTGGCCGCCTCGATCAAGGAGATCGTGGGCCTTTCGCCGAAGATCACCCTCGTGGCGCCGGGCACGCTGCCGCGCAGCGAGGGCAAGATCAAGCGCGTGATCGACAACCGCCGCAAACAGTAAGGAGCCGCCATGACCATCAACCAGATCTCCATCTTCCTCGAGAACCGCGTGGGCACGCTCGCGCAGGTGTGCAAGGTGCTTGCCGACAACGACATCTCGCTCGTTACGCT
This sequence comes from Lachnospiraceae bacterium, assembly GCA_963629855.1. Taxonomy (GTDB): domain Bacteria; phylum Verrucomicrobiota; class Kiritimatiellia; order RFP12; family UBA1067; genus RUG572. The sequence goes on along the minus strand of CAVGKN010000003.1, from coordinate 8,834 downwards.
CTCCCTCGCCGAGACGCAGGACTTTGGCATCGCCCGTCTCATCGTGGACGACCACGAGAAGGCCGAGCGCGTGCTGCGCACGAACAAGTTCCTCGTGCGCACCACGCCCGTGGTGGCCGTCACCGTGCCCGATCGTCCCGGCGGCATGGCGCAGGTCGTCTCCACGCTCTCCGAGAAGGGCTGCGACATCGAATACTCCTACGCCTTCGCCTTCAACAACAACGAAAAGGCCGTGCTCGTGTTCCGCTTCAAGGACGACGCGGCCGCGGAGGCCGTGCTCGCCGAGGCGGGCTTCACCACCATCCACGAAAACCAGCTCCAAGAGGCCGCGAAGTAAGATGACCTTCACCAGCACCCGTTCCGTCGCCGAACACGACGCCCTTTCCTGCATCCTCCGCGGGCTCGCCCCGGATGGCGGCCTCTTCGTGCCGCGCCGCGTGCCGACCGTCGACCTCGCCGCGTGCGGCGACCTCGCCGGCGCCGAGCGCGCCGCGCTGGGCGCCCTCTTCGACGACGTGCCCGCCGCCGTGCGCGAGGCCGCCATTGCGAACCTGCTCGCCAAGTTCCCTGCCGACGACCCGATTCCGCTCGTGCCCGCCGACGGCTTCCAGATCCTCGAGCTCTTCCACGGCCCCACGGGCGCGTTCAAGGACGTGGCTCTTTCCGTGCTGCCCGTGCTCATGGCCGCCGCCGCCAACGGCCGGCGCGTGCTCATCCTCACCGCGACCTCGGGCGACACCGGCTCCGCCGCGATGGCGGGCTTCGCCAACGTGCCGGGCGTGGAGATCGCCGTCTTCTTCCCGAACACGGGCACTTCGCGCATCCAGCGCCTGCAGATGACCACGCCTTCCGCGCCGAACGTGCACGGCATCGCGATTCGCGGCAACTTCGACGACGCCCAGGCCGCCGTCAAGCGCATCTTCGCGGACGAGGCGATCCGCGCCGCCGCGGCCGCCGCCGGCATCACGCTCTCCTCGGCGAACTCGATCAACATCGGCCGCCTCGTGCCGCAGATCGGCTACTACCTGCTCGCCGCCGCCCGCACGGGCCGCGCGTTCGACGTGGTGGTGCCCTCCGGCAACTTCGGCAACATCCTCGCCGCGTACTACGCGAAGATGATGGGCGCGCCGATCCGCCGCTTCATCTGCGCCTCGAACGTGAACGACGTGCTCGCGCGCTTCATCGCCACGGGCGTCTACGACCCGGGCGACAAGTTCACCGTCACGAATTCGCCGTCGATGGACATCCGCCGCTCCTCCAACGTGGAGCGCCTGCTCTGGATCGTCAACGGCGGCCTCGAAGACCCCGCCGCCGCGGCCGCCGAGACGAAGCGCCTGATGGACGACTTCGCCGCCACGGGCCGCTACGCGCTCGCGCCCGCCGCCTTCGCGCGTCTGCAGGCCGACTTCACGGGCGGCTGCGCCACGCCCGAGGAGACCGAGGCCGAAATGCGCCTCATGCACGCGAACTGCGGCTACGTGCTCGATCCGCACACCGCCGTGGCCACGGCCGTCGCCCGCCGCCTCCGCGCCGCACGCAGCGGCGACGACACGCCGCTCGTCGTGGCCGCCACCGCCACGCCCTACAAGTTCCCGGAAACGTGTGCGCGCGCCTTCGGCGAAAACGTGCTCACCACGCCGCCGCCCGCCTTCGCCGCCCTCGAACGCGCCCCCGTCACCCAGACGCAGGTCGTGGACGTGGCCGGCATCGACGACGCCGTGCGCGCGCTGCTCAGGTAGCCCGCGCATCATCACGCGTAATGGGTTACTCAAGTTCGCGCGCGAACTTGAGTAACCCATTACCATCACGCCGGGCTGCGGCTTGACGAACCGCGGACGGTGCGGTATCATATTGGGTTGTCTTCGCGGGGGGAGTCTCGCGGGGACGGATCGCAAACACAGTCAAGACGAGCAAGAGGTAGAAGATGAAGGAAGTCGGAGTTGGCATTCTGGGATTCGGCACGGTCGGCGCGGGCGTGGCGGAAGGGCTGCTGCGCAACCGCAAGGTCATGGCCGAGCGGCTGGGCGTGGACATCGCGCTGCGCAAGATCGCGGATCTCGACATCACGACGGACCGCGGCGTGGCGGTGGATCCCGACGTGCTGACCACGGACGCGCAGAGCGTGATCGCCGATCCCGCCGTGCAGATCGTGGTGGAGACGATCGGCGGCACCGGCATCGCCCGGACGCTCGTGCTCGCCGCGCTCAACGCGAAGAAGTGCGTGGTCACGGCGAACAAGAAGCTGCTCGCCGAGTTCGGCAAGGAAATCTTCGACACCGCCGCGAAGAACGGCGTGGACATCTACTTCGGCGCGTCGGTGGGCGGCGGCATCCCGATCATCCGCGCCGTGCGCGAGGGCCTGGCCGGCAACGAGATCCAGCAGATCCACGGCATTCTCAACGGCACGTGCAACTACATCCTCACGCGCATGGAGAACGAGGGCAAGCCCTTCGACGAGATCCTCGCCGACGCGCAGAAGCTCGGCTACGCCGAGGCCAACCCCTCGCTCGACATCGATGGCTTCGACACGGCGCACAAGGCGTGCATCCTCTGCGCGCTCGCCTACGGCTTCCAGCCCGCGCTCGACCAGGTGCAGGTGGAGGGCATCCGCAACCTCTCCGGCAAGGACGTGGCGTATGCGGCCGACTTCGGCTACCGCATCAAGCTGCTCGCCGTGGTGGCCAAGCACGACGCCGACGTGGAGGTGGGTGTGCATCCCACGCTCGTGCCCGTCGACCACATGCTTGCCTCGGTGAACGGCGTGTTCAACGCGGCGATGGTGCGCGGCGACATGGTGGGCGACACGATGTTCTACGGGCGCGGCGCGGGCCGTCTGCCCACAGCCTCCACGGTGGTCGGCGACATCGGCGACATCGCGCGCAATCTCGCGCACGGCGAGACGCGCTATGCGCGCGCGGTGCCCACGTACGGCGAGGGCGTCACGCGCCTGCGCGCGCCCGGCGACATCGTGAGCCGCTTCTACCTGCGTTTCAACGTGGCCGACAAGGCGGGCGCGTTCGGCGCGATGACCACCGCGCTCGGCCGCAACGGCGTCTCCATCTCCGCCGCCGCGCAGAAGACCGCCAACACGGACGACACCGGCTTCACGCCGGTGGTCGTGCTCACGCATCCCGCGCCCGCCAAGGCCGTGGACGCCGCGCTGGCCGAAATCCGCGACGCGGGCATCCTTAACGAGGCGCCCGTGAAGCTGCGCATGCTGTAGGAGACACGCACGCATGCGACCGACGACGATCGGAGCGCGCGACGACAGTCGCCGCGACCACCACAAGGGCCCGCGCGAGCTGTGCGCGGGCGGGGACTGGATCTACGGGCGCAATCCCGTGATCGAGGCGCTGCGCGCGGCGCGGCGCACCTTCACCGAGGTCATCCTGCCGCCGGCGGAGAAGGGCGAGGCCGACGAGATCGCCCTGATCCGCGCCACCGCGCAGGCGCGCCACATCCTCGTGCGCACCGAAGACCGCAAGCGGCTCGACGCGCTCACGCGCGGCGGCCACCATCAGGGCGTGGCCCTCAAGGCCTCCGCCTATCCCTACGCGGCGTTCGAGGACATCCTCGACGCCGTGCGCGAAAACGAGAACGCGCGCGTGGTCGTGCTCGACCACCTCACCGATCCGCAGAATGTGGGCTCCATCCTGCGCACCGCGTGCGCGGTGGGCGCCACGGGCGTGATTCTGCCCGAAGACCGCGGCTGCGGCGTGACGCCGGCGGCCGTGCGCGCCTCGGCGGGCGCGAGCGAGTATCTGCAGGTCGCGCGCGTGGTCAACCTCGTGCGCGCCATGAAGGATCTCAAGGACGCGGGCATGTGGTTCACCGGGCTCGACTGGGGTGACGACGCCAAGCCCTACACGCAGATCGACTTCCGCGGCCGCGCGGGGCTCGTGATCGGCGCGGAAGGGGACGGCATCTCGCGGCTCGTGCGCGAGACGTGCGACTTCATCGCCGTGCTGCCCATGCCGGGCGAGATCGAGTCGCTCAACGCCGGCGTGGCCGCGGCCGTGTGCCTCTACGAGACGCTGCGCCAGCAGGGCGGCTGACCGTTTCATGCTCCGTTAACATGCGCATGCTAAACTGTCCGCCAAATATCGTCCACCATCTACCATCTATCAACTATCAACTTGAAAGGAACGACATGCTCAAGGTTGAGAACCTGAAGAAGAGCTTCGGCTCGTTCGAGGCGGTGAAGGGCATTTCCTTCAACGTCGCGAAGGGCGAAGTGCTGGGCTTCCTGGGGCCGAACGGCGCCGGAAAGTCCACGACCATGCGAATGATCACGGGGTTCATTCCCCCCACGTCGGGCACTGCGGTGATCTGCGGCCACGACATCATCAAGGACCCGATCGGCGCGAAGAGCGCGCTCGGCTATCTGCCCGAGGCGGCGCCGAGCTACCGCGCGATGACGGTGCAGGACTTCCTCACGTTCATCGCCAAGGCGCGCGGCTTCACCGGCGCGGCCGTCAAGGCGCGCGTGGAGGCCGTGATCGAGAAGGCCCGCCTCACGGGCGTGGCGCGCCAGACGATCGACACCCTCTCGAAGGGCTATCGCCAGCGCACGTGCTTCGCGCAGGCCATCCTCCACGACCCGCAGGTGCTCGTGATGGACGAGCCCACGGACGGCCTCGACCCGAACCAGAAGTTCGTGGTGCGCGAGATGATCAAGGAGATGGCCAAGGAGAAGGCCATCATCATCTCCACGCACATCCTCGAGGAGGTCGACGCCGTGTGCACGCGCGCGATCATCATCGCCCATGGCGAGATCAAGGCGGACGGCACGCCGGAGAAACTGCGCGCGCTCGATCCGAGCGGCAAGCTCGACGTCGTGTTCCGCAACCTCACGATGAAGGAGGAGAAGTAAATGAGCTGCTGCTGCTGCAAGTCGACCGCGGTCGGGCACTGCCCGTGCCGTTCGGTGCGCACCGTGTTCGGGCGCGAGTTCCGCGCCTACTTCGATTCGCCCGTGGCCTACGTGTTCCTCGTGGCGTTTCTCGTGCTGGCGGGCTTCCTGACGTTCGGCGTGGCGATGTTCTACGAGCGCCGTCAGGCGGATCTCACGCCGTTCTTCTTCTGGCACCCGTGGATGTACCTGCTGCTCGTGCCGGCCGCGACGATGGGGTCGTGGGCGGAGGAGCGGCGCAACGGCACGATCGAGCTGCTGCTCACGCTGCCGATCACGCTCGGCGAGGCGCTGGTGGGCAAGTTCCTCGCGGCGTGGGCGTTCATCGGCATCGGCCTTGCGCTCACGTTCCCCGTGGTGTGCACGGCCGCGTGGTTGGGCAGCCCCGACTTCGGCGCGATCGCGTGTGGCTACGCGGGCAGCTTCCTGCTCGCCGGCGCGGCCACGGCCATCGGCGTGTTCGCCAGCTCCCTCTCGCGCAGCCAGGTGATCGGCTTCGTGGTCGCGCTCGCGATCACGTTCGCGCTGCTCATCATCGGCTTCGACCCCGTGGTCAACGCCGTCGCCAACTGGGGCGTGCCCTCGGGCATCGTCAACGCGGTGGCCTCGTGCTCGCTGCTGAGCCACTTCGACGCCATGCGCCGCGGCATGCTCGACTTCGCCGACGTGGGCTACTACGTGGGCGTGATGGTGTTCATGCTCGCCGCCGCCCAGGTCGTCACCGACAGCCGCAAGGCCCGCTAGCAGAAAGGAGTCCACAGACATGAACAAGAAGATTTCCGGAATTGTGGGTCTTGTGGCGCTGGCCGCGATCGTCGGCGCCGTGAACCTGATCCTCTCGAACCTGCCGCTGCGCGTCGACATGACGGGCGAGCGCCTCTACACGCTCTCGAAGGGCTCGAAGGCCGTGCTCGGCAAGCTCGAGACCGACGTCACGCTCAAGTTCTACTTCAGCGCGAGCTCGGCCGAGATGCCCATGCAGCTCAAGACCTACGCGCAGCAGGTGCAGAACCTGCTCAAGGAATACGCGCGCGCCGGCGCGGGCCACCTCGCGCTCGAGGCCTACGACCCGAAGCCCGACAGCGACGCGGAGGAGTGGGCGCAGCGCTACGGCGTGGAGCCGCAGAACGTCAATCCCTTCGGCTCGCCCGTCTACTTCGGCCTCGTGGCCGTGTGCGGCGACCGTGAGGAGACGCTCGCGCGCCTGAGCCCGCGCGCCGAGTCCACGCTCGAATACGACGTCACGCGCCTCGTCACGCGCGTGGCCTGGCCCGAGCGGCCCGTGATCGGCGTGATGACGTCCCTGCCGGGCGTGCTCGGCGCGGACGCGAACCCGATGATGATGATGCAGCGCCGCAAGCAGTCGCAGGGCTGGGCCGCGTTCATGGAGTTGAAGAAGGACTACGACGTGCGCGAGATCGCGCCCACCGCCGAGTCCATCGACGATGACGTGAAGGCGCTCGTGGTGCTGCACGCGAAGGATTTGAGCGAGAAGACGCTCTTCGCGATCGACCAGTTCGTGATCCGCGGCGGCCGCCTCATCGCGTGCGTCGATCCGTTCAGCGCGATGGACATGTTCGCGCAGCGCCAGCAGCAGAACCCGATGATGCAGATGGGCGGCCAGGACGGCCCCTCCACGCTCGGCAAGCTGTTCGACGCCTGGGGCGTGACGTTCGACACCTCGAAGATCGTCGCCGACCTCGCCGCCGCCACCAAGCTCAACGCCGGCAACGGCCGCGCCGAGGAGAACCCCGCCTTCCTGTCGCTCGACGCGAAGAACATGGCCAAGGGCGACATCCTCGTCTCGCGCCTCACGCAGGTGATGATGCCGTTCGCCGGCAGCTTCTCCTTCGCGGGCAAGGACGGCCTGAAGTTCGAGCCGCTCGTCACGAGCTCGGCGAAGGACGCCTGCCTCGTCGACCGCCAGAGCGCGCAGTTCGGCATGGGCGCGATGCGCCGCGAGCTCAAGCCCGACGGCGTGCAGCGCACGCTCGCCGCGCGTCTCTCCGGCACGTTCAAGACCGCGTTCCCGAAGGGACCCGACTACGTGGAGGGCTCCACCAACGCCGTTCCGAAGGTCGTGGCCGAGGGCGCGGGCACCGTGATGCTGTTCGGCGATTCGGACTTTCTCGCGGACGACTTCTGCGTGCAGGTGATGAACACGCTCTTCGGGCCGATCGCGCAGCCGATCAACGACAACCTCGTGCTCTTCTCGAACGTGATCGAGCAGTACGCGGGGCGCGAGGAGCTCATCGGCGTGCGGGCGCGCGGGCCGTCGAACCGTCCGTTCGTGAAGGTCGACGCGCTCGAGGCGAAGGCGCTCGCCAAGTGGCAGGCCAAGCAGGAGGCGTTCGAGCAGGAGCTCGAGCAGACGCAGCAGCGTCTGGCCGCCCTCCAGAAGCAGAAGACCGGCGGGGAGCGTCTGCTGCTCTCGCCCGAGCAGGAGCAGGAGCTCGACAAGCTGCGCAAGGCGCAGGCGGAGACGCGCCGCCAGCTCAAGAACGTGCGCAAGGAGCTCACGGGCGACATCGACCGCCTGGGCCTCACGCTCAAGGTCGTCAACATCTGCCTCGTGCCGCTGCTCGTGGCGCTGTTCGGCATCCTGCATGGCCTTCGTCGCCGCCGCCATGCGTAACCGTGAAAGGGAAGACACTATGACTACGAAGAATCTGATCATTCTCGGGGCCGCGGCCGTCGTGCTCGGCGGCGTGGCCTACTGGACTTCGGCCGACACGCGCATGAAGACGCCCTCCGCGGTGGGCCGCAAGGTGCTGCCCGCCTTCTCGGTGGCGGACGTGGCGCGCGTGGAGATCGGCGGCGCGAAGAAGGTCGCGCTCGCCGCCTCCGACGCGGGCTGGAAGGTGGAGTCGCTCTACGGCTATCCCGCCGACGTGGCGAAGATCCGCGAGAACCTGCTCAAGCTGCAGGAACTCAAGGTCGGCCAGGTCGCCACGGGCAAGACGATCGACGCGCCCGCCGAAGTCGCGCTCAAGGACGCGGCGGGCAAGGCGCTCGCCACGCTGCAGCTGGGCGACACGCACAGCGCCAAGCCGAAGGGCCAGATGGCGCAGTTCGGCGGCGGCGGCTATCCCGACGGCCGCTACGTGCTCTTCGAGGGCAAGACGCCCGTGCTGGTGAAGGACGCCCTCGAGGCGTTCGACGGCGACCCGAAGAAGTGGATCGACACGCGCATCTGCGCCGTGCCGGCCGCCGACGTCGCCGCCGTCGCGTTCACGAAGGACAAGGCGACCGTGAAGCTCGCGCGCAAGGACGGCACGTGGACGCTCGACGGCCTCGGCCCGAAGGAGGAACTCGACACGTCGAAGACCTACTCGCTCGACTCCGCGCTCAGCTATCTCGACCTCACGGGCGTGGCCGACCCCACGCTCACCGAGGCCGAGCTCGGCTTCGCCACGGGGGCCGTCTACACGGCCACGCTCAAGAACGGCACCGTCTACACGGCGCGCACGGGCGGCCCGGCCGGCAGCGACCGCTGGGTGAAGCTCAGCGCCGCGTTCACGCCCGTCGGCACGAACGCCACCGAGAACGCCGCGCTTGAAAAGGCCGCGAAGGACTTCAACGCGAAGGTCGGCAAGTGGACCTACTCCGTGAGTTCCTACGCCGCCGGCAACCTCGCCAAGACGCGCGCCGAGCTCGTCAAGGCCAAGGAAGAGCCCAAGAAGGACGACGCCAAGAAGGACGCCGCGCAGAAGGGCGGTGCGAAATGAAGTTCCGCCAGGCCATCATCTGGACGATCGCGCTCGTCATCGGCGCCGCGCTCGGCTGCCTCCACAACGCGGCGCTGAACCACTTCATGGACTTCGTGGCGACGGCGTACACGCGCTGCTTCCAGTTCGCCGCCGTGCCCACGGTCGCGCTCGCGATCCTCACGGCGATGGCGTCCCTCGGCGAAGGCAAGAGC
>CAVGKN010000002.1:0-14957 GCA_963629855.1 Lachnospiraceae bacterium | reverse complement strand
GTATGCGGACACCGACCAGATGGGCGTGGTCTACTACGGCAACTACCTGACGCTCTTCGAGCGCGCGCGCAACGAGCTCATGCGCGCCTGCGGCTACACTTACCTGCAGTGCGAGGCCGAGGGCTGGGCGCTGCCCGTGGTGCACGCGGAGGTGGACTACCACCGCCCCGCCCGCTACGACGACCTGCTCGAAGTGACGGCCTGGTGCAGCGCGCACCGCGGCGTGCGCCTCGAGATCGCGTGCGAAGTGCGGCGCAAGGGCGAGGACGACGTGCTCGTGCGCGGCTTCACGCGCCACTGCTTCGTCTCCACGAAGACGTTCCGGCCCACGCCGCCGCCGGAGAAGTTCCTTGCCGTTCTGGACGCCGACGCATGATCATCCGCGTAACCGATCCCTGTGCGCCGCTCGCGTGTCCCGACCTCTACGATGTGGCGCGTCCGCTCGAAGTCGAAGTTGGCTGTGGGCGCGGCCGCTTTCTCACGGGCCGCGCCGCGCGCCATCCCGAGTGCACGTTCCTGGGCGTGGAGCGCATGCTCGAGCGCGTGCGCGCATTCGACGGTAAGACGCGCCGGCTTGGTCTCTCGAACGCCCACGTGCTGCGCCTTGAGGCGCTCTACACCTTCCACTACCTGCTGCCCGAGCACCATGCGCGCGTGGTCTACGTGTTCTTCCCCGATCCCTGGCCGAAGACGCGGCACCACGGCCATCGCCTCTTCGGGCCGCGTTTTCTGGACGCGCTCTGGAAGCGGCTCGAAATCGGCGGCCGCCTCGAATTCGCGACCGACCACGAGGAGTACTTCCACGTGGTGGAGGCCTGCTTCGCGCAGGACGCGCGCTTCACGCGCGTGGCGCCCATGACGCGCGGCCCGGAGGAATGGACGGAGTTCGAGACGCGCTTCCGCGGCCAGGGCCTGCCCATCCACGCGGCCGCCTGGACGTCGCGCCCCGTGGCCGACGAACAGCCGCTCGCCCCGCTCGTGATTCCCCCCGAGGACGAACCGCGCGAAGGCGTCGCGCGGCGCGTCGGGGTCTTGTCCGATGCGGAGCGTTCCGCTATACTACTCTCAAATCACTCTGAAATGGAGAACTAAGACAAATGCCCTGTCGCGCAAACATACGCTCCAAGGCCGGGGAAGCCGACCCCATGACGCCGGCCGCGCGCAAGGCGGCGGTCGTGGGCGTGGTCGGGCGCACGAACGCCGGAAAGTCCACCCTCGTCAACCGCCTCGTGGGCGAGAAGGTGTCGATCGTCAGTCCCGTGGAGCAGACCACGCGCAACACGATCCGCGGCATCGTGGAGGATCCGCGCGGGCAGCTCGTGCTGCTCGACACGCCGGGCCTGCACAAGGCCGTGGGGCCGCTCGGCAAGCTGCTCAACGGCATGGCGCGCGCGTCGTCCGCGGGCGTGGACATCCTGCTTGTGGTGTTCGACGCCTGCCACGAGCCGCAGCTCGAGGACGAAGGCTGGATGCGCCGCGTGGCGCGCGAGGCCCCGGAACACGTGGTCTTCGCGCTCAACAAGTGCGACCGCGCGCCGTTCTTCGAGACGATGTTCCGCGATCTCTGGGCGACCATCGCCGCCGAGCCGCCGCCGCCGCCGAAGGGAAAGACCCCCGCCGCGCCGCGGCCGCCGTGCGCGCCCGTGTGGGTCAAGACGTGCGCCGTGCGCCCGAACGGCTGCGACGCGCTGCTCGACGTCCTCTTCGCGCGCGCCGAGGTCGGCCCCGCGCTCTTCCCCGACGACATCGTGACGGACTATCCGCGCAAGCTCGCCATCGCGGACGTCGTGCGCGAAAAGCTGCTGCAGCGTCTGCGTGACGAAGTGCCGCACGAGGTCGGCGTGGTCGTCTCGCGCCTCGACGAACGGCGCGGCGGCTGGGACGTGGAGGTCACCCTCCACGTGAACCGTCCCTCGCAGAAGGGCATGGTCATCGGCCCGAAGGGCAGTCTGCTCAAGGCCGTGCGGCTGTGTGCGGAACCGGAACTGTCGGACATGTTCGGCGTGCGCGTGCACCTGGAGCTCTGGGTGAAGGTGACGCCGAACTGGATGAAGAACAGCCGCCTGCTGGCGGAAATGGGCTATCTCGGCGCCGAGCAATGAAGCGGTTTGCGGCCATCGTTCTGCTGGGCGGCGCCCTGTGCGGGGCGGCGCGGGCCGACGCGCTCGCCGAGGCGCGGTGCGCGCTCGGCGACGAACTGTGGTCCGTCGCCGCGCGCCGGGCGGTCGCGGCCGCCGACGCCGCCACGAATGCGCCGCAGCGCGCGCTGGCGCGTCTCGTGGAGCTCGAGGCCCTTGCCGGCGCGGGCCGCGCGCCGGACATCCTCGCGCGTCTCGACGCCTGGAAGGACGAGACCGAACCCTTTCGCTACTGGCGCGCCTGGGCGGATCTTGAAACCGGCCATCCCGACCGCGCCCGCGCCACGCTGGCGACGCCCTTTGCCGACGCCGCCTACGCCGCGCGCGCCGGGCGCCTCGCCGCGCGCGCCGCCGCCGCCGCGGGCGACCGCGCCGCCGCGCTCGACCTCTTTGCCAAGGCTGCCGCCGCGCTTGCGGAAGATCCCGTGGCGCGCGCCGAGAATGCCGTGGAATGGGCGCAGGCGCTCGACCGCTTTGGCGATCCCACGACCGCGCGGGCCGTGCTTGAACGCGAACAGGCGCAGGACGTGGCGGGGCCCGTCGGCGATGCGGCGCGTCTGCTGGCGGCTGATCTGCTCCTTCGCACGGGCGCGGCGGAAGAGGGGCGCAAAATGCTCGACTGGCTCGTCTCGGGCGGCACGAACACGGCCGAGCGCGCCTACGTGCTTGCCGCGTGCGCGCTGTCGGAGGCCGCCTTCGCGCGCGGCGAAACGGGCGAGGCCGCGCGTTTCGCCTCGAATGCCGTGCTCCGCGCGCGCCGTCCAGACCTTGTGCGCCGCGCGGGCTTTGCGCTCGGCTTCGCGCATCTCGCCGACGCCACCACGCGCGCGCAGGGCCACGCCGAAATCGCCGCGCTCGTGCGCCGCTTCCCGGACGCGCCCGAGGCCGGCCACGCCCAGCTGCGTCTGGCCGACGGTCTTCTCGCGGCGGGCGACGCCGCGGCCGCCGCGCGCGAGTACGAAACGCTCTTGCAGGCCTACCCCGCGCACGCGCTCGACGCGCACGTGCTCGAAGGGCGCGGCCGCGCGTTCACGGCGCTCGCGCGCCACGTGGAGGCGGCGGGGCTCTTTGCGCGCGCGGCGCAGGTTGCCACGAACGCCGCCACGCGCGCGCGCTGCCTCTTCGAACGCGCCGAGGCGCTGCGGGCGGATGCGCGCTTCGAGGAAGCCGCCGCCGCCTATGCCGCCGTGCCCGAAGGCGATCTCCACGCCGAGGCGTGTCTGCGTCAGGCCGAGATGCTGCTGGGCGCGCAGAAGACCGACGCGGCGCGCGACCTCCTGCGCGCGCTCGCCAAGGGCGCGGACGCGACGGCCGTGGAAGCCGCCCTGCGTCTTGCCGCCCTTGCCAACGCGAGCGGCCACTTCGAACAGGCCATTGCCGACTATGGCGCCGTGCTCGCCGAGAAGCCGCGCGTGGCGCCCACCGACGACCAGCGCGTGCGCGCGCTCTATGGCCGCGGCCGCGCCCTCTACGGCGCCTACCGCTTCCGCGAGGCGCAGGACGACTTTGCGGCCGTGGCGAAGCTGCGGCCCGCGCGTCGGGACAAAATGGACTTTCTCGCCGTGCTGTGCCTCTACGGCGCGGGGCGCGACCGCGAGGCGCATCTGGCGGCGCTTGCGCTGAAGAAGCGCGTGGCGGCCTCCGCGCTGGCGTGCGACGTGCAGTTCTGGCTCGCGAAGTACGAGGCCGGGCGGCGCGAGTGGCCGGCGGCGATCGCGGGCTTCGAGGCGTGCGCCGATGATGCGCATGCCTCGTCCACGCGCCGTCTGGAGGCGCTTGTGCGCGCGGCGCGCTGCGCCACGGCGGTGCCGGACTTCCCGAAGGTGGTGGCGCTCGCGGCGCGCGTGGCGGCGTTTGCCGCCTCGAACGCCGTGCCCGCCACGGCCACGGCCGAGACGCCCTACGTGGCCGAGGCGCTCGTGCTGCAGGGCGAGGCGCTCAAGGAACTGGCCCGCTTCAACGAGGCCATCCTCGTCTTCGAGCGCGTGCGGCGACTGCCCGTTTCGGACGCCCTGCGCGCGCGGGCGGAGACGGCGCGCGCGGACTGCCTCTTCGCCATGGGCGCGAACGACACGAAGTGCTATCACGGCGCGCTCGAGGCCTATCGCGCGCTGCTGCAGGGCGAGAAGCTCACGCCCTCCACGCGCCTCGCGCTCTCCTTCAAGGTGGCGCGCACCTACGAAAAGCTGCGCCGCTTCGACGAAGCGGCCGAGACGTACTACACGCACGTGGTGCTTGCCTACTGGAATGGCGTGAAGCCCGACGACGACGCGGCTGCGCGGCGCGTCTGGTTCGACGGCACGGCGAGGACCTTCTTCGCGCGCGCGGCGTTCTCGCTTGCGGACTACTATGAGGCGCGTGGCGAATCGCGGCAGGCCGCGCGCGTGCTGGAGTATCTCGTGGCCGCGCGCGTGCCCTCGGCGGACGAGGCAAAGCGGCGCATTCTGCGCCTCAAGGAGAAAGGCGACTTCAAATGAGCGTATGGACGATGCTGGGCGGTCCGGTGTTCTGGGTGCTGGCGCTGTTGGGCGTGGCGTCGGTGTTCGTGTTCTTCGCGCGGCTGCTCGATCTGCGGCGCGCGCAGATCGACTACCAGGACTTCGTGCGCGGCGTGGCGAACGTGCTTGAGCAAGACAACGTGGACGAGGCGCTTGCGATCTGCGACGAGACGTCCGCCCCCGTGGCGCGCGTGGTGGCCACGGCGATCCGCCACCGCGAGGGTTCGGCGCGCGTGCTGCGCGAGACGGTGGATACGACGGGGCGCGCGGAAGTGGCGCGGCTTGAGCGGCGGCTCGCTCTCCTGGCGATCATCGCGCAGACGGCGCCCCTGCTGGGGCTGCTCGGCACGGTGCTCGGGCTGGCGCGCGTGCTGCTTGCGCTCAACACGACGGCGCTCGTGTCGCGCGCGGATCTGCTCGGCGGCGCGATGCAGTCGCTCACGGCCACGGCGGCGGGGCTCGTGGTGGCGATTTCCGTGCAGGTGATGTACGGCATGCTGCACGTGCGGCTCGACCGTCTCGTGGTCGACCTCGAAGCGGCGGCGAGCGACATTCTCGGTCTGCTCGCGACGCGGCGGGAGGTGGCGCCGTGAAGACGACGGCCTGGGGATGGCGCCCCGTGCGGCCGGAGGGCATCTGGAAGCACGGCTGCCTCTGGGCGAAGCCGCTCACGGTGGCTGCGCCGTGGATCGCGCTCGCGCTGTTGTTCGTGGAGTTCACGCTCATCGAGGGGCGACTTGTGGCGGCGCCCGGCCTCGTGCTGAACCTGCCCGCGCCCGTGTGCGGCGAGGCCGCCACGCCGGGGCTTGCCGCGATCGTCGTGCCCGTGCTGCGCGAGGGCGCGGCGGGGCGCGAGACGCTCGTCTTCTTCGACGACGCGCGCTATACGCTTTCGGACGACGCCTCCGTGGACGCCTTCCGCGAACGTCTCGCCGCGCGCGCGCAGGCGGACGCCCGCGGCACGCTGCTGCTGCTCGCCGACGGGCGCGTGACGGCGGGCGATCTCATGCGCCTCATGACGCTCGCGCGCGAAGCCGGCGTGGCGCACGTGCAGGTGGGGGAACGCCGCGAATGAAGCGGCTCCTCCACGAGCTCTGGCCGCTCGCGGCCGTGGTCGCGCTTACGGTCACGCTCGCCCTGCAGATTCCACGCAAGGCGCTCTTCTTCACGCCGGAGCCCGTCGCCGCGCCCGCGCCCTATGCGACATTCGTGACCTACGACGACACCGCCTATGAGGCGCTGCGCCAGAAGGTGCGCATGGCGTGGCAGATGCGCGGCCCCGCAGGCGCTGCGATCGAAAGCCGCGTGGACGCCTTCGCCCTGATGGACGACGAGACGCCCGCCTTCGCGCCGCTGCCGTTGCCGCGCACGTTCGCCGCGCCGTGGAAGGGGACTGCGGCCGCGCCGACGCCGGCCGCGCCGCTGCTGCCGCCCTCCGTGGCTGACCGCGCCGCGCTTGCGCCCGTGGCCACCGCGCCCGACGCCGAAGCCGAAGCCAAGGCCGCCCTCCGCGCCGACCTGCTCGCATTTCCCGAAGAGGACATGCCGTCCCGGTGACGGCACTCGAAATTGTGGTATACTGCATATCATTGTTTGACAACCTCAAAGACACCAAGGAGCGAAGACCATGAAAAGACGTGACTTTCTGAAGGCGGCGGGCGGAGTCGCCCTGTTCAACGTGCTGCCGCGCAACCTCATCGCGGGTAGCGGCGCGACGCCGCCGAGCGAGACGGTGTGCGTGGCGGCAATCGGAGCGGGCGGCCGCGCGAGCGGCGACATCAACGGCCTTGCGGGCGCGGGCGCGCGCATCGTCGGCCTCTGCGACGTGGACGAGCGCCGCTGTGGCGGCCAGCGCAAGAAGCGCGCCAACGTGCCGTTCTTCAAGCACTACCGCGAGATGCTCGACACGCTCGACAAGCAGATCGACGCCGTGATGATCGGCGTGCCCGACCACTGGCACGCGACGATGGCCGTGGAGTGCCTCAAGCGCGGCAAGCACGTGGAGTGCGAGAAGCCGCTCGCGCAGAGCTACCACGAAATGGACGACATGCTCGACGCCGCCAAGGCGCATCCGAACCTCGTCACGCAGGCGATGAACCAGGGTCACGCCTACGATACGATCCGCGACTTCCGCGAATGGGTGGAGGCCGGGCTCATCGGCGACGTCACCGAAGCGCACATCTGGTGCCCCGCCGTCTATTCGTTCATGGATCAGATCGGCGAGCTCAAGAAGAAGTGGGACGTGCCGAAGGAACTCGATTGGGAACAGTGGCAGGGCCCCGTGCCGCATCGTCCCTACTACCCGAAGTACCTGCCGAGTTCGTGGCGCAGCTGGACGATGTACGGCACGAACACGCTGGGCGACTGGAGCTGCCACCTGATGGATCCGCTCTTCTGGACGCTTGGTCTGGGCATGCCGAAGACGGTGAAGGCCGAGATCGTGGGCGACTGGGATCCCGCCGTGCACGGCGTCACGTTCCCGCGCGGCGTGAAGACGACGTTCGAGTACGTCACGCGCGCCGGCAAGCCGTTCAAGCTCGTGTGGTTCGACGGTAAGGCGTGCGATTCGGTTCCCGTGCCGACCAACTACCGCGACGACATGAAGTACTTCCCGCCGTACAACAGCAAGGGCGCGCGCGACCGCCGCGACGGCATGTGCAACGGCGCGTTCGTGTACGGCACGAAGGGCGTGATCGAATACGGCCACCACGGCGCGAACTACCTGCGCATGCTGCCGAACGTCACGCTGAAGAAACTGCGCGCCGACGGTGGCTGCCCCGCGAAGAAGTACGCGCGCGTACCCGGCGCCTCGCGCTACGCGGAGTTCCTCGCCGCGATCAAGGGCGGCCCGAAGGTCGGTAGCGACTTCGCCTACGCGGGCGCGATGACGCAGTGCGCGCTCACGGGCGTGGCCGCGCTTTTCGACGCGGGCAAGACGCTGCAGTGGGATCCCGTGAAGCACCTCTTCACGAACGGCGTGGCCGCGAACAAGATGCTGCGCCAGCCGCGCGTGGGCAACTGGTGATGGCGGCGGACGTCACGCAGCGCTATCGCCTCGTGCTGGCCTATGACGGCACGGCGTACTCCGGCTACCAGCTGCAGGAGAACGGACCCTCCGTGCAGCGGCGGCTGGAGGAGGCGCTCGCCTACGTGAACCGCGCGCCCGTGCGCGTGTTCGGCTGCAGCCGCACGGACGCGGGCGTGCACGCGCGCGCCTTCTGCGCCCACTGCGACCTCGCGGTGCCCATTCCGCCGGCGAACCTCGTGCGCGCGATGAACGCGCAGCTGCCCAGCGACATCCGCATTCTGCGCGCCGCCTATGCGCGGCCCGACTTCAACGCGCGCAACGACGCGAAGGGCAAGGAGTACCGCTACTTCCTCTACCAGGCGGACATCCTGCCGCCGCATCTCGCGCCGTTCTGGGCGTTCTGCCACCGGCCGCTCGACCTCGCCGCGATGCAGGAGGCGGCGCGGCGCTTCGTGGGACGCCACGACTTCGTGGCGTTCGCGGCCAATCCGCACCGCGACCTCGAGACGACGGTGCGCACGATCTTCGACTTCACCGTGCGCCGCGCCGGGCCGCGCATCACGTTCAGCGTGAAGGGCGACGGCTTTCTCTACAAGCAGGTGCGCTCGATGGTGGGCTTTCTGCTGCGCGTGGGCAAGGGCGGCGAGACGCCCGCGGCCGTGACGGAGCTGCTCGAGGCGGCCGCCCCGCGCACCGCCCGCGTGGAGACCGCGCCCGGCCGCGGCCTCTTTCTCTGGAAGGTGTGGTACTGAGCGTGGCCACGGCAGACAAGACGTCCGAGCAGTCGTCCGACGACCTCGCGTTGTTCATGGACGACCCGGACTGGGCGCGTTTCCTGCCCGACGTGCCGCAGGGCGGGCCCAAGTGCCGGCTGCCCACGCACGCCGACTGCACGCCGCTCGACGTCGAGCGCATCGCCACGCATCTGCGCGCGGGCGGCACGCTCGGCGCGATGACGGGCTACGAGGAGCGGCCGGGCCAGATCGACATGGCGGGCGCGGTGACGCGGGCGTTCAACGCGCGAGAGCATCTCATGGTCGAGGCGGGCACGGGCGTGGGCAAGTCGCTCGCGTATCTGCTGCCCGCCGTGCACTGGAGCTTCACGAACGACACGCCCGTGATCCTCTCCACCGCCACGCGCAATCTGCAGAGCCAGCTCATCGCGCACGACCTGCCGCGCGCCGCGCGCACGCTCGGGCCCGACGCGCCCAAGTTCCGCGCCACGCTGCTCAAGGGCCGCGCCAACTACCTCTGCCTGCGCATGCTGGGCGACTACATGCAGGGCGGCTACTGGACTCTGTCGGACGACGAGCGCGCGTCCTTCGCGTATCTTGTCGCGTGGCTGCACCGCACGAAGGACGGCGACCTCGACGACCTCGGCGACGAGAACCTGCGTCCGCATCTTGCCTGTCCGCCCGAGGACTGCCTCGGCCGTGCGTGTCCCTATCGGCAGAAGTGCTTCGTCACGCGGGCGCGCGAGCTCGCCCTGCGCGCGCACGTGGTGGTGGTGAACCACGCGCTCGTGCTTGCCGAGGCGGCGAATCCGGGCGCGGGCATCCTGCCCGCGTACGGCCGGCTCGTCTTCGACGAGGCGCACAATCTCGAGGACATCGCCACGGACTTCTTCTCGTACGAGCTCTCGCGCCCGGCGTTGCAGCAGCTGCTGCGCAAGGTCGCGCGCACGACGACCTCGCGGCGCGGGCCGGGGCGGCCGCGCGGCCTGCTCGGCACGATCGAGCGCATGCTGCAGCGCGGCATGTTCCACGCGGTCGAGGACGCGGAGGAAATCCGCGAGCTGCTCTCGCGCGCCCATGTGCAGCTCGCGTTCGTGCAGAAGGAGGGCGAGGCGCTCTTCGAGGTGATCAAGCGCCTCTTCGCGCCCGATCCAAAGGCGTCGATCCTGCGCGTGCGGCGCGTGCCCGCGGAGGGCGGCCCGCTGACGGCGGCGCCTTCTGTGGCGAACGGCACGGCGACGGTGCCGCTCAAGCGGCAGTACTCGCGCGGCACGGGGCTCTTCGCCGACTACACGGCGCTGCAGTGGAACGAGGCCGATCTCGTGGAGGTCGGCACGCGCTTCGAGGCGGCGCTCGCGCGGCTGCAGGAAATCCTCGCGGAGTTCACGCGCCTCTTCCAGCAGATGTCCGACGCCGAGGGTGGGCTCTCCTACGGCGACGTGATCGCCCAGGCGCAGACGCTCGCCGGATCGCTGACGGCGTTTCTCTTCGAGAGCAAGTTCGTGCTCGCCTCGAGCGATCCCGCGCGCGTCTACTGGGTGGAGCGCTGCACGTTCACGGCGCGGCGCGGGCGCGCGAAGGCCAAGCCGCAGGACTACGTGCGCATGGTCGCGGCGCCGCTCTCCGTGGCGGAGGAGATGAAGCGCGACTTCTACGACGCGAAGGACACCGTGGTGCTCTGCTCGGCGACGCTGCGCGCGGGCGACCGCTTCGACTACATGGCGCGCAAGCTCGGCGTGGCGCTGCTCGACCCGGCGCGCGTGAAGACGCTCGTGGCGGCCTCGCCGTTCGACTACTTTCGCCAGACGCTCGCGCTCGCGGCGGACTTCCTGCCCGACGTCGCCTCGCGGCCGGGCGACTACGCGGTGGCGCTGGCGGAGCTGCTGCGTCCGCTCTTCGCGCTCACGCGTGGGCGCGGGCTCGTGCTCTTCACGGCCTACGAGATGATGCGCGCCGTGGCCGACCGCGCGCGCGCGGCGCTCGAGGCGGAGGGTGTCACGCTGCTCGTGCAGGGCGAGGGCGTCTCGCGCGAGGCGATGGTCGCGGCGCTGAAGCGCGCGGAAGGGGAGGGACGCCCCACGGTGCTCTTCGGCGCGCAGAGCTTCTGGGAGGGCGTGGACGTGCCGGGCGCGGCGCTGAGCTGCGTGGTGCTTGCGCGTCTGCCATTCCCGCAGGCGGGCGAACCCATCGTCGAGGCGCGGTGTGACCGCATCAAGGAGGAGGGCGGCAGCGCGTTTCGCGACTACATGCTGCCCGAGGCGCAGCTGCGCTTCCGCCAGGGCTTCGGCCGCCTCGTGCGCACGAAGCGCGACCGCGGCGTGGTCGTCTTCACCGACCCGCGCCTCGTCACGAAGAACTACGGCGCGCTTTTCCGCAAGGCGGTTCCCGCGTCCGTCCACACCGTCTCCGCCACAGACGATCTTTTGGCGCGTGTGCGCGGCTACTTGACAGACGCGACACAATTGTGATAGACTAGCGGCGTTGAAGCACAGGTGTGCTTCTTAC
The DNA here is from genome assembly GCA_963629855.1 of Lachnospiraceae bacterium. GTDB lineage: Bacteria > Verrucomicrobiota > Kiritimatiellia > RFP12 > UBA1067 > RUG572. The sequence continues at coordinate 4,054 of CAVGKN010000002.1, read as the reverse complement.
ACACAATAACAACAAGGAGTACAGTATGCAGATCAAGGTTCTGATGGGCGCGGCGCTGGCCGCGGCGGGTTTGGTTCTGACGGCGCCGGCGGAGTCGACGTCGTGCATCACGGGGTATCCGGATGGTATTACGTCCGTCGAGGAGATCTCGAAGGTGAATTCGAATTCCGCCACCATGGAGGCTGGCGTGGCGCTCGTCACGGGCACGCTTTCCACGCCTCTGGTCTCGAAGCAGAAGCTCGACATCCGCGACTACACGTGGGACGAGAGCAAGGGCATCGGTCTGCTCTCGACCGTGATCAAGGGGCTGTGGATCATCGTGCGGTAAGCGCGCGTCGTGAAACCCCCTCGAATTGTTGTTGGCGTCACGGGCTCGATAGCCGTCTACAAGGCTTGCGAGCTCGTGCGTCTGTTTGTCAAGAGCGGCGCGGACGTCCACGTGATCATGACCGACCACGCGAAGGAGTTCGTCACGCCGCTCACGTTTCGCACGCTCAGCCGCAATCCCGTGCAGAATGCGATGTTCGCCGATCCGCTGGACTGGAAGCCGGGCCACATCGGCCTGGCGGAAAGCGCGGATCTGCTCGTCATCGCGCCGGCCACGGCGAACATTCTCGCGAAGATGGCGCACGGCCTTGCGGATGATCTGCTCAGTTCCGTGGCGCTGGCCACGCGCGCGCCGATCCTCGTGGCGCCCGCGATGAACACGGGCATGTGGGAGAACGCCGCCACGCAGGCGAATCTCGCTACGCTCCGCGCGCGCGGCGTGCACGTCGTCGCGCCGGACGACGGCGCGCTGGCGTGCGGCACGGTGGGCGTGGGCCGTATGGCAGACCCCGCAACCATCGCGGAGGCGGCGATGGACCTCCTCAAGACGGCGCTCGGCTCGGACGCACGGTCATGACCGAGCGAATTCCCTTTCAGACGCCGCGCATCGTGGCGTGGGAAGTGACGCGCCGCTGTCCGCTCAAATGCCGCCACTGCCGCGCCGCCGCCGCCGACTTGCCCTATGCCCGCGAGCTGAGCGCCGACGAGTGCCGGCGCGTGATCGATTCGTTTGGCACACCGCCGCCCATGATCATCTGGACAGGGGGCGAGCCCATGCTGCGCCCCGACATTCTCGAGCTCGTCGGCCACGCCACCGCGCGTGGCATCCGCAGCGTGATGGCGCCGTGCGGCATGCTCGTGACCGAGGAGCGTCTGCGCGCGCTCTGGGCGGCGGGCGTGATGGCCTGTTCCTTCTCGCTCGACGGCCCGGACGCCGCCTCGCACGACGCCTTCCGCGGCGTGCCCGGCGCCTTCGACAATGTCACGCGCGCCATGTGCGCCGCCGCCGCCGTGGGCATGCCGTTCCAGGTCAACACGACGGTCTCCACGCTCAACCTCGACCGCCTCGAAGACATCTACGCCCAGGCCGTGCGCCTCGGCGCCGCGAAGCTCGATCTCTTTTTCCTCGTGCCCGTGGGGCGGGGCGCCGCGCTTGCCCCCTACGCGCTCTCGCCCGAACAGACTCGCGCCGCGCTCGACTGGGCTTTTGACAAGGCCGTGCGCGGGCCGATCGCAATCAAGGAAACGTGCTGCCCCTCGGCGCCGCGCCACTGGGCGCGCTGGCTCGAAGACCACGCGCCCGCCGTTCCCGCCACGTGCCGGCCGCCCACGGGCTGTCTCGGAGGCCGCGGCTTTGCCTTCCTTTCGCACGTGGGCGATCTGCAGACGTGCGGCTTCATCGACGTGCCCTGCGGAAACGTGCGCGACTACGCCTGCGACTTCCGCGCGCTTCTCGCCGCCGCCGCCAATCCGCTTGGCCGCGAAGGCACATGCCGCGGGAAGGGAACTTGCGCGTGAAGGCCTGGATCCAGCGCGTGACGGAGGCCTCCGTCACGATCGATGGCGTCTGCGTCGCCGAAATCGGGAAGGGCTATCTGATCCTGCTGGGGGTCACGCACGCGGACACCGAGCGGGAGGCGGACGACCTTGCCGCCCGCATTGTCAATCTGCGCATCTTCGAGGACGAGAACGGCAAGATGAACAAGTCCATCGAGGACGTCGGCGGCGCCGTCATTGTCGTCTCGCAGTTCACGCTCTATGCGGATACCGACCATGGCCGCCGTCCCGGCTTCTCGAACGCGGCGCGGCCCGAACAGGCGCGTCCCCTTTACGAGCGCGTTGTCGCGGATCTTCGCGCCCGGCTGGGGAATGTGCGCGTCGGCACGGGCCGTTTCGGAGCGGACATGAAAGTGCGTCTGCTCAATGACGGCCCGTGTTCATTTGAACTGTGCGCGGGCGAACGGTAGCGACGCCACTTTCGCGCTTGATTTTCGCGCCCAAATTCGGTAAAGTATACGCATTGTTTTTTCAACCACAACCATACAACCATTAAGAAGGAGTAGACATCATGGCCTGGGGTCCCTGGCAGATTTTGATCGTCGTTGCACTGATCGTGCTGCTGTTCGGCAGCAAGAAGCTTCCCGAGCTCGCGCGCGCGCTGGGCAAGGCGAAGGGCGAGTTCAAGAAAGGCACCGAGGAAGGCGAACGCCTCCTCAAGGAAGAAGACGAGAAGGACAAGAAGGCCGCTGAGAAGTCTGAGTGAGGGGCGACGCTCCGCTGGGGTCAGGGACATCAGGGTTGTATAAAAGTCTCAAACCCTCAAGCCCTCACCCCCAGCGAAGCGTAGCCCTCGCGCGACTATGAACGATGTGCTGATGGAGCGGCTGAAGACCGTTCCGAATCGCCCCGGCTGTTACCTGATGAGGGACCGTCGGGGCGAGATCATCTACGTGGGCAAGGCGAAGAACCTGCGCCGGCGCGTGCTTTCCTACTTCCGCGCGGGCGCCAACCACGCGCCGAAGGTGCGCTCGATGGTGAACACCGTCGCCGACCTCGAGTTCATGACCGTGCGCAACGAGGCCGAGGCGCTGCTCACCGAAGCCAACCTCATCAAGAAATACAAGCCCCACTTCAACATCCTCATGCGGGACGACAAGCGCTACCTCGCGCTGCGCGCGGATCCGGACGATCCGTTCCCCGCGTTCCGCACGTGCCGCATCGTGCGCGACGACGGCGCCATCTACGCCGGGCCCTTCCCCTCCGCGCCCGTCGTGCGCGCCGCGAAGGACTTCGTGGAGAAGCGCTTCGGACTGCGCGGCTGCACGGCGCTCGCGCCCGACGAGGAGACCCATCGCCACTGCCACGCCGACGTGGTGCGCTATTGCTCCGCGCCGTGCGAAGGCCGCATCTCGGTGGCGGACTACCGCGCGCGCTTCGACGAGGCGTGCGCGTTTCTGCACGGCGAACGGCCGCAGATCATCGCCGAGGTCACGGAGGAGATGAAGGCCGCCGCGGCGAAGGAGGACTTCGCCAAGGCCGCGCGCTTGCGCGACACGGTCTTCGCCCTGCGCGAGATGACGAAGGCCCACTTCGTGCGCAAGAGCCCCGAAATGCGGCGCGAGGACGCGCTCAAGGGCCTCGCCGAGCTCGCCGACGCGCTCCATCTCGCCGCGCCGCCGCACGTCATCGAGTGCGTGGACATCGCCAATCTCTTCGGCACGCACAACGTCGCCTCGCTCGTGGTCGCCGTGGACGGCCTGCCCGACGGCCGCTGGTACCGGCGCTTCCGCATCGAGTCCTTCGAGGGCGCGGACGATCCGCGCGCGATGGCCGAGGTCGTGTGGCGGCGCTACGGGCCGGAGTCCACGATTTCGGCGAAGTCGCCCAAGGCGGATCTCTACATCTGCGACGGCGGCGTGACGCAGCTGCGCGCGGCGCGGGCCGTCTTCGCGGAGATCGGCCTCGCGGACATGCCGTCCGTGGGCCTCGCCAAGCAGCAGGAGATCCTCGTGACGGACGACGAACGCGGCGACGTGTTCCTGCCGCGCGACTCGCAGGCGCTCATGGTCGTCACGCGCCTGCGCGACGAGGCGCATCGCTTCGCGAACACCTACCACCGCAACCTGCGCGAGCGCACGATCCGCGAATCGGCGCTCGACGACGTGCCCGGCATCGGCCCCGCGAAGAAGACGGCGCTCCTCAAGACCTTTCACTCGGTCTACGGCAT
>CAVGKN010000001.1:0-17965 GCA_963629855.1 Lachnospiraceae bacterium | reverse complement strand
GCTCCTTGGCGTGTGCGTGGCGCTGCGCTTCTTCGCGCACGCCGCGCACGGCTCGGCCACGCGCACAACCACGCTCGTGACGTGTGACTATCCTTGACCGCAACCTCCATCAGAAAGGACAAGACTCCATGAAGAACAGACAGCACAAGAAGGGCCAGACCATGGTCGAGTACATCATCATCGTCGGCCTCATCGCGATCTCCCTGATCGCCGTGTTCACCTACTTCAGCCGCGGCGTGGGCAAGAAGGTCGCCGGCGCCACCGAGGCCATCTCCAGTTCCGAGGGCGCTGACGCGAAGACCGCCGTCGAGAACATCAGCTCGGACACGATCAAGAATCTCGGCGAATAGGCGCGCGCCCCATGCGCACACGCGGGCACTTCCCTTCCCGCAAGGCGGGCCAGGCGATGGTCGAAACGACCCTCGCGCTGATTCTGCTGTGCCTCGTGTTCTTCGTCGTCTATGAATACGCCCATCTGCTCGTCGCCCACACCGTGCTCGACTACGCCGCCGCGCGCGCCGCGCGCGCCCGCGCCGTGGGCTTCAACGACTTCATGGTCACGAAGACCGTGCGCGTGGCCACGCTCGCCACCGCCGGTCAATGTCTCGTGGAGGACGACGCCGGCGAGCAGCTGTCCACCGGCGCGCTCGTGAGCCGCATGGGGACCTACCTCGCGTGCGAATCGGAGGCCGACGTGCGCGCCGTGCTCGACTTCGAGCTCTGGAATTCCGCGCGGCTCGGCTGGTCGTGCGCGGATCTGGGCGGCGAGTCGTTCGCGTTGACCGTGTGGCAGCGCCGGCCGCTCTACGGCGAAGACGACGAGACCGACGCCACGCTCTACTCTCTCGAAGGCCGTGCGGAAATCGAAGACCATGCCGGGTTCTACCTCCAGTAGGGCGCGCGGGCAGATCGTGCTCGTGCTGCTCTTCATGATTCTCGGGCTGCTCTTCCTCGCGCTCGTGAACGTGGACGTGTTCCTCGCGATCCAGGGCAAGGGCCGTCTGCAGAATGCGGGCGATGCGGCCGCCCTCGCCGCCGCGCGCTGGCAGGGCATCACGCTCAACGCCATCGGAGCGCTCAACCTCGCCCAGGTCGACCTCGCCTGCCAGCACGCCGAGAATCCCGCCGCCGCCGCCAACCTCATCGCCGCCGTGCAACACCTGCAGGAACGCCTCGTCTTCGCGGGTCCCCTCGCCGGCCTCTACGCCGCCCAGTGCGCCGCCCGCGTCAACGGCGCGAATCCCGACTCCGGCATGGCCAACCTCGTGAACGAAGCCGCCACCCGCGCCGACACCTACGTGACCCCCACCGTCTCCTGGCCCGAAAAGGCGCAGGACTACGCCGCCATGCTGCGCGCCATTCTCCAGAATGGCATCTACGCCGGCTGCGAAAACGCGCAATTCTACAACTACAGCGCCACCGGTTCGCATCCGCTCTACAACAAGGCCTTCTACAATGCCGTGAATGGCGAGGACTGGTGCTGGTTCTTCCTCCGCAGCAGCATGATGGCTCTGCTCAGAGACTTCTCCGGCTGGGGCGAGATCCCCGCCGGAGCCACCGCCTCGCCGCAGAATCCCGAGTTCTACGGCGTGGACGTCGCGGCCTTCCACGGTGCGTTGTGCGACCTCGACCCCGACGGCGACCGCGCGCGCATGCAGGAGACCGTGCTCGCCCTCGCCCGCCGCGCGGGCTGCACCGCCGTCACGGACGATGCCCTCACCCTCGCCGGCGTCGTCACGAACGACGTCACCTTCACCTGGATCCGCTACGGCAGCGACTGGCGCGCGTGGAACGAAATGTCGCGCGGCGGCGACACGCGCCTGCCCCTGCGCGGCGACGTGCGCCCGCAGTACAACCTCTTCGGCGCCGCGGCCGCCGCGCGCGTGACGGCCCGGCTCACGCCCGTCACGCCCGACGTCGCGGCGCATGACAACGTCTGGACGGCCGCCGCGAAGCCCTTCGGCGAGATCGACGGCCGCACCGTCACGCTCGACAGCCTGTGCCCGCTCGTCACGCCCGCCTTCACCGACGTGCGCCTCATTCCGCTGGCAGGAGTCTCCGAACACCGCCTCAACATGGCCGACGGGAACTGGGTCACCCACACGCGCGACCATGTGCGCGCCGTCGGCGAGCGCGTCTATGCAGACGGGTGCTCCTACTGCGCAACGCTGCGCACCTGGGCCGACGACGCCTTCCGCGCGCGCGGACTGCGGTGGCTCGCCGCCAACAGCAACCAGTGCCGCCGCCCCACGGGCAGTGGCAGCGCGAAAGGAGGAGGCACCAGCCATGCGCGCTAGCTCCACACGTGGCCAGGCCATGATCGAGTGCGCGATCTGCCTCTTCGCGTTCGCGCTCGTGCTGAGCGCGCTACTCGCCTTCGGCGCGATCATTCCGCGCGCCACGCGCCTTATGAGCGACATGCGGCGCGACGCCGGGTGCGCGGCCCGGACCGGCTCCGGCGGCGATGAGGGCGCCCTGCCCGCCGTTCTGGGCACTGCGCTGCCCAATGCCCTGCAGACGCTGCCGCCGGTCGCCCTCGCCACGAAGGAGGACCACGAAACGGTGGACATCCCCTCGCTCGCCGGCGAATATCTCTTCGAAGTGAACGCCGCCGGCGAATACCGCCTGCACGAGACGGCCGCACTGCCCGCGTTCACCGTGCCGAAGTTCACCGTTCCCGCGTTCACCTCGGAAGGAAACCTGCTGTGAAACGACGCCGACTTCTCTTCGCCGCCCTTCCGCTCGCGGGCGCTCTGCTCGCCGGCGGCTGGATCTTCCGCACAACGCCCGTTCCCGCGCCCGACGCCTATGCGGGCGCGTTCGCGGGCGGTGCGCGCGTTTCCGTGCGCCCGGTGCCCGGCCCCGCCGCCGTCGCCGCCGAACGCGCCGCGGTGGACTATCGCGCCGCGGGCTGGACGGAACTGCCCGTCTCCACGCGCACGTTCCGCCTCTTCACGCGCGATGCGCACACCGCCGCCCTTCTCGCCGAAGACGCCCCCGACGGCCGCACCCTTCTCGCCGAATTTCGCCGCGAGGGAAACTAGAAAACCGACACGCTCTTTTTTCCGAAGACTCAGAAGACACAGACCAGACCAGACCATGATAAACGACCTTAACGCACAGACGATTCTGCCGCGTCTCTCCACTGAACTGGGCATTCCCGGCGGCCAGATCGCCGCCGTCGCGAAGCTGCTCAACGACGGCAACACGATTCCCTTCATCGCGCGCTACCGCAAGGAGGCGCACGGCAACCTCGACGAGGTGCAAATCTCCAAGATCCAGGAACGCCTCGCCTACTACGCCGAGCTCGAAGACCGGCGCGCGACCATCCTCAAGTCCATCGACGAGCAGGGCAAGCTCACGGACGAGCTGCGCGCGAAGATCGAGGCGTGCATGCAGAAGAACGCGCTCGAAGACCTCTACCAGCCCTACAAGCCCAAACGCCGCACGCGCGCCATGATCGCCAAGGAGAAGGGGCTCGAACCGCTGGCGGACAAGATCTGGGGCCACGAGCCCTACGAGGGCTCGGCGGACGAGCTGCAGGGCGCGCGCGACATCCTCGCCGAGCGCATCGCCGACATGGCGGACGTGCGTGGCCTCGTGCGCGAAGCCTTTGCGCACAAGGCGCTCGTGCGCAGCGAGGTCGTTACGCCCGCGCCCACGGCGCCCACGAAGTTCGAGCAGTACTACGACTTCCAGGAGCCCATCTCCGAGATCCCGAGCCACCGCTTCCTCGCGATCCGCCGCGGCCAGAAGGAAGGCGTGCTGTGGGTGCGCCTCGTGGTCGACCGCGCGCCGCTCGTGCAGCGCATCTCCGACATCATCGGCGCCGGCACGGACGAAAACCTCCACCTCGCCGTGGAGGACGCCTACAAGCGCCTGCTCGCGCCGAGCTGCGAGCTCGACGCCACGGTGGAGAAGAAACTCGAGGCCGACCGCCAGGCCGTGGAGGTGTTCGCGGAGAACCTGCGCCATCTGCTGCTCGCCGCGCCGCTGGGCGAGAAGAAGGTGCTCGCCATCGACCCCGGCATCCGCACGGGCTGCAAGGTCGCCATGCTCGATTCCACGGGCAAGTTCCTCGTCAACACCGTGATCTACCCCATGCAGCGCACGGCCGAGGCGCAGGAGACGCTCGCGAAGATCGTCGAGCGCTTCCACCCCGAGGCCATCGCCGTGGGCAACGGCACGGCCGGGCGCGAGACCGAGGCCTTCGTGCGCGAAGTGCTCAAGCTGCTCGGCGCGAAGGACGTGATCGTGGTGAGCGTGAGCGAGAGCGGCGCCTCCGTCTACTCCGCGAGCGAGATCGCGCGCGAGGAGTTCCCGAACCTCGACCTCACCGTGCGCGGCGCGATCTCCATCGGGCGGCGCCTGCAGGATCCGCTCGCCGAGCTCGTGAAGATCGAGCCCAAGGCCATCGGCGTGGGCCAGTACCAGCACGACGTGCACCAGCCGCTGCTCGACGCGAAGCTCGACGAAGTGGTGGTCAGCTGCGTGAACCGCGTGGGCGTGGAGCTCAACACCGCCTCCGCGCCGCTGCTCACGCGCGTCTCCGGCGTAGGGCCGTCGCTCGCCAAGCGCATCGTGGCGTGGCGCGACGAGAACGGCGCATTCCGCAGCCGCGCCGACCTGCTTAAGGTCTCCGGCCTCGGCGCGAAGGCGTTCGAGCAGTGCGCGGGCTTCCTGCGCATCCGCGGCGCGGCCAATCCGCTCGACGCCTCGGCCGTGCACCCCGAACGCTACAAGCTCGTGGAGACCATGGCGGCCGACCTCGGCGTGAACGTGGGCGAGCTCGTGGGCAACGCCACGCTCGCCGACCGCATCGACGTGCGCCGCTACGTGACGGGCGACGTGGGCGAGCCCACGCTCAAGGACATCGTCGCCGAGCTCAAGAAGCCCGGCCGCGACCCGCGCGCCGTCTTCGAGAAGCCCGCGTTCCGCGAGGACGTGATGACGATCGACGACGTGCAGGAAGGCATGACCCTCGAGGGCGTGGTCACGAACGTGGCCGCCTTCGGCGCGTTCGTGGATATCGGCGTGCACCAGGACGGCCTCGTGCACGTCTCCGAGCTCGCCGACCGCTTCGTGCGCGATCCGAACGAAGTCGTGAAGGTGGGCGACCGCATCAAGGTGAAGGTGCTCAGCGTGGACAAGGCGCGGCAGCGCATCTCGCTCACAGCGCGCACGCAGCCGCGCGCGGCGGCGGGCGAACGGCGCGGCGGCAACGGCGGCGGCAACCGGCGCGACGACCGCGGCGGCAACCGGCGCGGCGGTCCCACGCGCGTGGGCGGCGACCATGGCGGACGCTCCTTCTCGAGCGGCTTCTGCTGCAACCCGTTCGCGAACCTGTAGAACACGCAACGACGAGGACAACGACGATGACGCGCAACGCAAAAGGGATGTGGACCGCCGCGGCGGCGCTCGCGGTTCTCGTGGCCGCAGGCCTCTTCTGGGGCCTGCGCGCGTGGCAGACGCAGCGGGCCGAAGCCGCCAAGGTCGAAACGCGCCGCGCCTTCCTCGCGCGCTTCGGCATCGACTCGGATGGCCGCAGCGACTTCATCGCGCTGCCCGCGCAGCTGCCACACGCCTTCGGCCCGGCCAAACTCGGCGCCGCGCTCTTCTGCGACCGTCGCCTCGCCCAGAGCGCCTACCGCACGTGCGCCGCCTGCCACTGCCTCAACGAAGGCGGCGTGGACGGCAAGACGCACGGCAACCTGCTCACGCGCACCGTGCTCGGCGCCTCCTTCGCCTCCGTGTTCCTGCACGACGGCTCGTGCACGAACATGGCGGACGTGATCGCGCAGATGATCACGCGGCGCGACCGCGCGGGCGGCGGCGACCTCGAGGCCGTGGTGCGGCGGCTCGGCGCGGACGAAAAGCTCTGCGCGCGCTTCAAGGCGAGCTATGAAGACGGCCTCACGACCACGAACCTGCTCGACGCCCTCGTGCAGCACAACCGCACGCTCATGCCGTTGCCGACGGCGTTCGACCGCTACTGGGACAACCAGACGAACGCCTTCACGGCGGTGCAGGTCGAGGGCCAGGCGCTCTTCCGCCGTCTCGACTGCCTCTCCTGCCACGACGGCCCCATGCTCGGCGGCCTGCGCACGGCCTCGGGACGCAAGGTGCCCGTGCTGCGCGGGCTCGGCAGCCGCAACGTGTTCTTCGCCGACGGCTCGCTCACCGACCTCGGCGCCGTGCTCACGCGCATGCCCGTGGGCGACCTCGACGACGCCGGCCGCGCCGCGCTGCTCGCCTTCCTGAGGACGCTCTGACGCGCCATTTCACAAATTGTGCTATACTGTCCCTGCTATGAAATCCATGACCATGAATGCGAACAAATCCAAGACCCCGCGAAACCTGAAACAGGTCTGCACAATCCTAATGACGATGGGAGCGCTGCTGACGCCCGTCTGGGCGGGTGACGCCTGGGTGAAAAGCGCGGCGAATCCCGTGCTGGGCGGGCCACGCCTGGGCACGTGCTTCGACGTCAACGTGATCACGAACGGCCCCGCGCCCTACACGATGTACTTCTCGTGGCGACCGAAGAAGGCGATCGCGCTCGTGCGCAGCAACGACGCCATGACGTGGACGCAGGAGCCGGAAATCTGTCTGGCGGCGAATCCCGCCAGCGGCTGGGAGGACAATCTCAACCGCAGCTGCACCGTCTTCAAGGACGGCGTGTGGCACATGTGGTACACGGGCCAGGCCAACGGTGGCTCGAAGATCGGCTATGCCACGTCGAAGGACGGCGTCCATTTTACGCGTGTGCGCAAGGAGCCCGTGCTCGTGCCGGAACATCCCTATGAGAAGAAGTCGACGATGAGCCCCTACGTGCGCTGGGACGCGGCGCGCGGGCTGTGGCGGATGTGGTACGCCGCCGGCGAAACCTACGAGCCGAACGTGCTGTGCTACGCCGAATCGAAGGATGGCCTTGCCTGGACGAAGTGGCCGGGCAATCCGATGTTCGGCCACGGGCCGATGGAATCCTGGGATCGCGACCGCGTGGGCGCCTGCGAGGTGCATCCGCTGCCGGACGGCCGCTACGCGATGTTCTACATCGGCTATTCCGACGTGGACACCGCGCGCATCGGCTGCGCGATCTCGCCCGATGGCGTGACGAACTGGCGCCGCATCGACGGCAATCCAATCATCGCGCCGGATCTCGGCACGTGGGACTCGAGCGCCACCTACAAGCCGTCCGTCGTGCGCGACGCGGCGCACAACCGCTGGCTGCTCTGGTACAACGGGCGCAACGGCTTCCCGGAATACGTGGGCTGCGCGATCCACGAAGGACTCGACCTCGAGGCACCGGCCGCGGGCGAGCCGGACGCGGCGGCGCGTCTCTCCGACTACGTGCGCCGCTTCAACGCGAAAGACGACGAACTCTACACAAACGCATTCCCCAACGTCAAGGCGGAGGCGTTCCTGAAGGAGAACGTGCCGTACTTCGCGTGTCCCGACAAGGACATCGAGCGCACCTACTACTTCCGCTGGTGGACTTTCCGCAAGCATCTGCGCAAGAACTCGGGCGACGGCAGTTGGCTCGTGACGGAGTTCCTGCCGAAGGTCCCCTGGGCGGGTTTTGACAACACGATCGCCTGTGCGGCGGGGCATCACTTCCGCGAAGGCCGCTGGCTGCGCGATCCGCGCTATATGGCCGACGACGCGCGGTTCTGGCTCGCCAATCCGGCGGCGACGCATCGCTGGGGCTATTCGAGCTGGTTCTTCACGGGCACGCGGCAGATCGCCGCGACGTCGGGCGACGACGCGCTGCCCGCTTCGCTGCTGGACGCGGCGGTCGCCTACTACCGGCGCTGGGAAAAGGGTTTTACCCGCTCGCACCGGCAGATGGGCGGTGACGGCAAGGGCGGCTTCCTCTCGGTCGACGGCTACGAAGGCACGGAGATGTCGCTGGGCGGCAACGGCTACAAACCGCTCCTGGCCTCGGCGATGTGGAGCGAGGCGACGTCCATCGCAGCCGTGGCGCGCGCGGTTGGGCGCACGGCGCTCGCCGACGAGTTCACGCGGAAGGCGCAGGTCAATCTCGCCTCGATTCTCGCAAACTGCTGGAACGACGAGATCGGCTTCTTCACGACGGCGCCCGCCGAAGGCGTAAAGGGCCGCGTGCGCGAGCTGCACGGCTACGCGCAGTGGTACTTCGGCCTGCCCACGGGCAAGTCGGCCGACTGGTCGCAGCTCTCGGATCCGCAGGGCTTCGCCGCGCGCTACGGGCTCACGTTCCCCGAGCGGCGCGCCAAGGGCTTCACGCTCGCGTACAAGGGGCACGAGTGCCAGTGGAACGGGCCGTCGTGGCCGTTCTCCACGTCCATCGCGCTCACCGCCCTCGCGAACGACCTGCACGCGCAGCCGGTGACCGCGCGCACCGCCGCGCGTCTGCGGCAGTACAACTTCCTGCTCTGGCAGTACGCCGCCGCCCAGAAGCTCACGCGCCCCAGAAAGAACGACACGTGGGAAGTGCAGCCGTGGATCGACGAGAACCTGAACCCGGATCGGCCGGACTGGATCTCGCGCACGATCATCATCACCACCTCCCTGCGCAAGTACTTTGCGAAGGAACGCGGCAAGGACTACAACCACTCGACGTTCTGCGATCTCGTGATCTCGGGTCTCGTGGGCGTGGAGCCGGACGGGGCGAAGGGCTTCACGGTCGATCCGCTCTTCCCGGCCACGTGGGACTATCTCGTGCTCGAGCGCGTGCGACTGCGCGGACACGACGTCGCCGTGCGCTGGAACCGCGCCGCGAAGTCCTTCACCGTGTCGATCGACGGCAAGATCGTGGCGAAGCATTCCGCGCCGACGCGCGTCGCCCTCACCCTGCCCTGAGACGCGATTTCGAGACCGACACAGACCATTTTGTGGTATACTACACGAACCGTTCAAACACAACTCGAAAGGAGACAACATCATGTTTCAGCTGAATCGTCGCAACTTCGTGGCCAGTCTGGGCGCGTTCTCGCTCGGCACCGCGTTTGGCATCGACATCGCCCCGAAGTCCTCGTTCAAGGGCGAAATCAAGGGCCGCCGCCTGAAGATCGCCGCCATCGCGTGCGGCGGCATGGGCGGCGCCGCCACGTCGAGCCTCATCAGCGCGGGCTGCGACCTCGTGGCCGTGTGCGACGTGAATCCGAAGGCGTTCGACCAGTGGGAGAAGAAGTACCCCGGCATCCCGAAGTTCACGGACTACCGCGACATGCTCAAAACGATGGGCGACAAGTTCGAGGCCGTGGAAGTGGGCACGCCCGACCACACCCACGCCTACATCTCGATCGACTGCATGCTCGCCGGCAAGCACGTCTACGTGCAGAAGCCGCTCGCGCGCACGGTCGAGGAGTGCGAGCTGATGCTCAAGACGCAGCTGAAGACCGGCCGCGTGGTGCAGATGGGCAACCAGGGCCATCCGGGCGTGTGGCGCTACAAGGCGCTGCGCGACGCGGGCGTGTGGGGCGACGTCAAGGAACTCTACAGCTGGTCGGATCGTCCGGTCTGGCCGCAGGGCATGAAGGAATTCGCGAAGCCCCGGGCGCTGCCCGCCGGCTACGCGCCGAATGCGTGGGACTGCTGGTGCGGTCCGAGCGAAGACCACGGCTATTCGCCGGCCTATCACACGTTCAAGTGGCGCGGCTGGTGGGCGTATGGCTGCGGCGCGATCGGCGACATGGCCGTGCACAACGCCGACCCCGCGTTCTGGACGTTCGAACTGGGTCTGCCGGTCAGCGTGAAGGCGGATACGTACGGTGAAGGCCCCGTCACGATCGCCTACCCGAAGAAGTCCCGCATCGAGATGATGTTCGCGCCCACGAAGTGGATTCCGCATCCCGTGAAGCTCACGTGGTTCGACGGCCACCTGCTGCCGGACGCCAACGCGGTTCCGGGTCTCGCCGCCTATGCCGAGAAGCATGGCAAGGACGTGGAGGCCGGCCGCGCCGCCAAGGCGAAGAAGAACAACAAGCCCTACACCGCGCCGGCGACGATCAAGCCCGTGATCAACGACAACGGCCTCATCGTGATCGGCTCGAAGACGACGACGATGGCCGACTCCCATGCCTCCCGGCCGTGGCATCTCGCAGGCGACAAGGCGGCGTTCGACGCCGCGCTCGCGGAAGGCGACAAGCTGTGCCGCTACAACCACTACCGCGAGTTCGTCGAGGCGTGCCTTGCGAACGATCCCGCGCGCTGCGGTTCGCGTCTGGCCTACGCGGCCCCGCTCACCGAGGCCCTGCTCATCGGCTGCATCGCGCTGCGCTTCCCGGGCGAAGAGCTCAAGTTCGACGCGAAGACGATGTCGTTCACGAACAAGCCCGAGGCCAACGCCTTCCTCAAGGCGCCCAAGCGCAACGACTGGGACTTCGCGAAGATGATGGCCGGCCGCTAGGCGCTCCGTGCAGAAGCAAAAGGTCAGCTACATCGAGCGCCTTGAGCACGCGCTCGTCAAGGTCATCCAGCAGCCCGGGGCCGATCGCAATCAGCCCGCGGGCATGCGGGCGGTCCTGGCGCTGCTCATGGCGCTCTCCTGCGTCTTCGGCGCAGTGGTGGCGCTGCGCGACGTGTTCTACCGCATGGGCATCCTGCGCCGGTTCCCGCTGGGCTGCCAGGTCATCTCGATCGGCAACGTCACGGCGGGCGGCACGGGCAAGACGCCCGTGACGGAGAAGTTCGCGCGCGAACTCACGGCCGCCGGACGCAAGGTCGCGATCCTCTCGCGCGGCTACCGCCGCAAGGAACGGCCCTGGTGGCAGCGGATGTTCTCGGCCGTGATCGAACCGCCGCTCGTCGTCTCGGACGGGCGGCGCATCCGCCTCGACGCGGCCACGGGCGGCGACGAGCCCTACATGCTCGCCGCCAACCTGCCGGGCGTGTGCGTGGTGGTGGACCGCAACCGCGTGAAGGCCGGCCGCTACGCCATCTCGCGCTTCGGCTGCGACACGCTCATCCTCGACGACGGCTTCCAGTACCAGCGTCTGCGCCATTCGCACGAAGTCGTGCTCGTGGACAAGACCAACCCCTTCGGCAACGGGCATCTGCTGCCGCGCGGCGTGCTGCGCGAACCCGCCCAGCACATCGCGCGCGCCGACGTGATCTTCATCACGAAGTCCGACGGCCACGCCGAGGACGTGGTGCGCCAGGTGCGCGCCTACAACACGCGCGCCGAAATCATCGAGTGCCGCCATGCGCCGCGCCTGCTGAGGGACGTGTGGAGCCGCGAGGAACTGCCGCTCGAGTGGCTGCGCGGCAAGACGCTCACCACGCTTTCCGGCATCGCCGTGCCGCAGGGCTTCGAGGATTCCCTGCGCCGCCTCGGCGCGCGCGTGATCTGGTGCGAGCGCTACGCCGACCATCACCGCTACGACTCCTCCGAAATCCTCTACGCGCTCAACAAGACCGCCGATCTGCACGCGGACGCGCTCATCACCACGGAGAAGGACGCCGTGCGCTTCCCGCGCTTCGAGTCCACGCCCGTGCCGTGCTACTACCTGCGCGTGGACATCGAAATTCTCAAGGGCGCGGAGAACTTCGCCGCCGCCGTGGATCACATCTGCAATGTCAAGCCGAGGAAGCATTCTTAAAAACACCGCCGTGGTGGCGGCGCTCACGTCCCTTTCGCGCGTGCTGGGGCTCGTGCGCGAAATGTTCCAGAGCCGTCTCGTGGGCGCAGGCGTGGAGCAGAGCGCGTTCGCCGTGGCGTTCGCGATTCCGAACATGGCGCGGCGCATGTTCGGCGAAGGCGCGCTTACGGCCGCGTTCGTGCCCGTCTTCAAGGGCGAGCTGGAGGCGGACGCCACGCTCGCGCGGGCGCAGCGCCTCGCGCGCGCCGTGATGACGATGAGTCTGCTCATGCTCGCCGCCGCCGTGCTGCTTGTGTGGACGCTCGTCTCGGGGGCGCTCTGGTGGAACGGCGCGCACGACGTGCTTTCGCTCAAGTGGACGCTCACGCTGCGCGACGTGCGCATCCTGATTCCCTACATGATCTTCATCTGCGGCGGCGCGTTCGGCATGGGCGTGCTCAACTCCTTCGGGCGCTTCGCCGCCGCCGCGCTCATGCCGAGCATCCTCAACGTGGTGTGGGTCGCCGCGCTCGCCACGCTCTTCTTCGTGCCGGGGCTTGAGGTGCAGACGCGCGTGACGGCCGTGTGCGGCGCGATTCTCTTCGCGGGCTTTCTGCAGATGGCGTTCATGCTGCGCGCGATGGCGAAGAAAGGCATCTCGCCGCTGCCGACCTTCAAGGGCTGGCGCGACGCGAACGTGCGCCTCGTGTGGCGCAACATGGCGATCGGCTGCGCGGGCGCGGGCGCCGTGCAGATCAACTACATGCTCGACCAGGTGCTCGCGCTCAAGGCGAGCGACTGGGCCGCGGGCGCGATCGGCTATGCGGACCGTCTCATGGAACTGCCGCTCGGCATCGTGGGCACGGCATTCGGCACGGTGCTGCTGCCCACGTTCGCGGGCTTCTTCGCGAAGGACGACGTGGAGGGCGCGCGCGCGGCGTTCCTCGCCTCCACGCGCAGCATGCTGCTCATCGTGCTGCCGGCGGCGGTGGGGCTCGTGCTGCTCGCGCCGGAGCTCACGCGCCTCGTCTACCACGGCGGCCGCTTCGACGCGCTCGCCGTCACGCGCGTGTCGCGCGCCGTGGCGTGCTACTCGCTCGGCCTCGCGTTCTTCTGCCTGCAGAAGACGCTCACGCCGTGGTTCCACGCGCAGAAGGATCTCAAGACGCCACTTAAGATCGCGGTGCGCATGGTGTTCCTCAACGCGGCGCTCAACGTCGCCGCCGTGTTCGGCCTGCCCGTGGAATGGCGCCACGTGGGCCTCGCGGCCTCCACGGTGCTCTGCGCGGGGATTTCCTGCGCGTGGCTCGCGGTGGCGGCGCGGCGGCGCAACGGCGCACTCGGCTGGCGGCAGCTCGCGGCGCCGGTGGCGCGGATGCTCGCGGCGTGCGCGGCGATGGCGGCCGCGCTCATGCCGCTGCGCCGCGCCGTGGCGGGGCTGGCGGCGCGCGGCGCGCTCGGCGAGACGTGCGCGATGGGCGCGCTCGTCGCCGTCGGCGCGCTCGTCTACTTCGGCGCGCTCGCCGTGATCGGCCGCGGCGAACTGCGCGCGCTGAAGGCGCTGCGCCGGAGGAAAGCATGATGCCGTCCCTTCCGCCTCTTGACCCTTCCTGGCGCGACGCGATGCGCGCGGAACTGGAAAGCCCGGCCTTCGCGGAGCTGATGCGCTTTGTGGACGCCGCCGCCGCGCAGGGTCCGGTCTATCCGCCGCGCGACGATCTCTTCGCGGCGTTCAACCGCACGCCCTTCGACCGCGTGAAGGTCGTCATCCTCGGGCAGGATCCCTATCACGGACCGGGCCAGGCCCACGGCCTCGCCTTCTCCGTGCCGGACGGCGTGCGCGTGCCGCCCTCGCTGCGCAACATCTACAAGGAACTCGCCGCCGAATACGGCACGTCGTTCGCCGCGCGCTCCGGCAATCTGGCGGCGTGGGCCGATCAGGGCGTGCTTCTGCTGAACAACACGCTCACGGTGGCGGACGGCCGCCCCGGCAGCCACCAGGGCCATGGATGGGAACGCTTCACGGACGCGGCGGTGACGGCGCTCGCCACGCGGCGCGACCACCTCGTCTTCCTACTCTGGGGCGCGCCCGCGCGGCGCAAGGGCGCGCACATCGACCGCGCGCGCCACCTCGTGCTCGAGGCGGCGCACCCCTCGCCGCTCTCGGCCTCGCGCGGCTTCTTCGGCTGCGGCCACTTCCGCGCCGCCAACGAGGATCTCGTCGCGCACGGACGCGCGCCCGTGCGCTGGTAGAGCGAAGCGCTAGAGGCGGATCGTGCCGTCCGCCACGGCGGCGCGGTAGCACGCGACCGTGCGCGCGAGCCCCTCTTCGAGGTCGATTTTCGGCATCCAGCCGAGCGCGCGGATGGCGGAGGTGTCGCACAGCTTGCGCGGCGTGCCGTCCGGCTTCGTCGCGTCCCACGCGATTTCGGCGGGGCAGCCCGTGGCGGCGCGCACCTTCTCGGCGAGCTCGCGGATCGTGACTTCGCGGCCGGAGCCCACATTGAGCCAGTCCGGCGGATTCTCCTGGCGCAGCATGAAGAGGCAGGCGTCGGCGAGATCGTCCACGTGCAGGAACTCGCGCAGCGGCGTGCCGGTGCCCCAGAGCGGCACGGTGGCGTCGCCGCGTTCGCGCGCGGTCTCGAACTTGCGGATCATGGTGGGCAGCACGTGCCCGCCCACGACGTCGTAGTTGTCGCCCGGGCCGTAGAGGTTCGTGGGCATGAGCGAGTGGTAGCACACGCCCTTGTCGCGGCGCAGGAACTGGCAGAGCTTGAGGCCCGAGATCTTGGCGAGCGCGTAGCCCTCGTTCGTCGGTTCGAGCGCGCTCGTGAGCAGCGCGTTCTCGGGAATCGGCTGGGGCGCGAGACGCGGGTAGATGCACGTGGAGCCGAGGAAGAGCAGACGCTTCACGCCCGCGCGGTAGGCCTCCATGATCGTGTTCATCGCGATGAGCGCGTTCTCGTAGAGGAACTCGGCGTTGCCGGCCGAGTTGGCGCCGATGCCGCCCACGCGCGCGGCGGCGATGAGCGCCACGTCGGGCTTCTCCGCCGCGTAGAACGCGCGCACGGCGGCCGCGTCGCAGAGATCGAGCTCGCGGTGCGTGCGCGTGACGAGGTTCGTGAAGCCGGCCGCGCGCAGGGCGCGCACGCACGCCGCCCCCACCATGCCGCGATGCCCGGCCACGTAGATGCGATCGGTGACGTTGAGGCTCATTTCACCACTCCCTTCTCGAGATATTCGGCAAGATTCATGTGCAGCTGCTCTTCGGCGCGTTCCACGGCCACCTTGTGCATGTCGTGCTTGACCATGAGCGCCACGAGCTCCTCGAACGACGTCGTCTGCGGATTCCAGCCCAACGTGGCGCGCGCCTTGGTGGGATCGCCCCAGAGGTTCACCACGTCCGTGGGCCGGTAGAAGTCGGGCGAGACCTCGATCACCACGCGGCCCGTGGCGGTGTCGTAGCCCTTCTCGTCCACGCCCGTGCCGCGGAACTCGACCTCGATGCCGGCCTCGTGGAAGGCGAGCTGCGCGAACTCGCGCACGCTGTGCTGCACGCCCGTGGCGATCACGAAGTCCTCCGGCTCCTTGTTCTGCAGAATGAGCCACATGCACTCCACGTAGTCGCGCGCATAGCCCCAGTCGCGCAGCGAGTCGAGGTTGCCGAGGAAGAGGCGATCCTGCTTGCCCTGCGCGATGCGCGCGGCCGCGAGCGTGATCTTGCGCGTCACGAACGTCTCGCCGCGCCGCTCGGACTCGTGGTTGAACAGAATGCCCGAGCACGCGAACATGCCATACGCCTCGCGGTACTCCTTCACGATCCAGTAGCCGTAGAGCTTCGCCACGGCGTAGGGCGAATAGGGATGGAACGGCGTGTTCTCGTTCTGCGGCACTTCCTCGACCTTGCCGTAGAGCTCGGACGTGGAGGCCTGGTAGATGCGGCACGTCTTCGCGAGCCCCGCCAGGCGCACGGCCTCGAGGATGCGCAGCACACCCGTCGCATCCACGTTCGCCGTGAACTCGGGCACGTCGAAGGAGACCTGCACGTGGCTCTGCGCGGCGAGGTTGTAGATTTCGTCCGGCCGCGTGGCCGCCACCACCTGGAAGATGCTCAACGAGTCGCCAAGGTCGCCGTAGTGCAGGTGGAAGCCCGGCGTGCCCTCCAGATGCGCGATGCGCTCGCGGTAGTCGGTGGAGCTGCGCCGGATCACGCCGTGCACTTCATAGCCCTTCTCCAGCAGGAACTCCGCCAGGAAGCTGCCGTCCTGACCCGTCACGCCGGTGATCAATGCCTTCTTCTTCGTCATGGGTTGTGCTCTCCTTGAAGAGTTGTCGTGGTGTTCGAATCGATCGTCTTCAAAATCTCGCGGGCGGCGAGGCCGAGCGCGTCGCCGCCGGACTGCAGGCGCGCCATGGCCGCGTCGAGCCGGCGCACGGCGGCCGCGCGCGCGGTCGCGTCCGTGAGCAGCGGCGTCAGCTGCGCGGCCACGGCCTGCGGCGTGAACGCCTCCTGCAGCAGTTCGGGCATGGGCGGCTCGCCCACTGCGCCGGACTTTTCCCAGATCACGTTCGCGAGCCCGATGTAGTGCACGCCGCGGATGACGCGCCGCGCGAACCAGGCGAGCAGCGGCGACACCGCGTAGACGAGCACCGTGGGGCAGCGCGCAAGGGCCGCCTCCAGCGTGGCCGTGCCGCTCGCCACCGCCGCGCACGTGGCGCGCCGCAGCAGCGCCCGCGCACCGCCCTTCTGCACGGTGATCGGCGCGCCGCCCGCCGGCCGCCGCGCCAGCACGGCCGCGATCTCCCGCTCCGCGCGCGCGTTCGCCGCCGGAATCACCACGCGCCCCGCCGCGCCCAGCCGGTCCACCGCCGCCACAAGCCGCGGCAGGTTCCGCCGGATCTCGCCCACGCGGCTGCCCGGCAGCAGCGCGAGCAGCGGCCCGGCCTCCGGCGCGGCCGTCGCCTCCTCCGCGAACACGTCGATCATGGGATGCCCGATGAACGTCGCCTCCAGCCCCGTGCCCGCGAAGAGCGCGGGCTCGAACGGGAAGAAGCAGAGCAGCTTCGTGAGCGCCGCCGCCACCTGCGGAATGCGGTCGCGATGCCACGCCCACACCTGCGGACACACGAGATGCACGGCCGGGATGCCCCGCGCCTTCGCGTACGCCGCGAGCTTGAGATTGAGTCCGGGATAGTCGATCGTCACGACCGCGTCAGGCCGCCAGTCGCGGATCACGCGCCGCATCGTGCGCGCCACGCGCAGGAAAAAGAAGAGCCGCCTCAGCACGGGCCAGAAGCCCATCACCGCAAGGTCGCCCGTGGCGAAGCCCTCCGTGTCGTAGCCACGGAAGACGACGTTGCGCCCCGCCGCCAGCCGCGTGCGCAGACGCTCCGCGTAGACGACGCCGGACTCCTCGCCCGCGAGCAGCAGAATCTTCAGCGGCTCCGGCCTCACGGCGTCTCCCTCTTCTCCCACGCGCGCAGCCAGCCGAGCTCGCGCCGACGCATAGCGACGTAGTCGCACGGCTCGTGGTCGTCCGCGCCCGACAGATGATCCATGCCGTGGGCCACGTAGAGCAGCAGTTCCTTCGCCGCGTTCCAGCCCGCGCGATGCGGCGCCGCGCGACGCGCCTGATCCACGTTGACGATGAGCTCGCCGAAGAGACCGGGCTCCTCCGGCGGAATCGCGTCGTAGGCCTGCGTGATGACGTCCGTGGCGCCCGCCACGCCCATGATCGCGCGGTGACAGGCGTCCGACGCGGCGTCGCGCACGAGGTGCACCACCACCTCGTGCCACGTGCCGCCCACGCGCGCATGCGACCGCGCCGCGAAAAACGCCGCCGCCGCGCGCACCTCGGCGCGCGTCACGCCGAAGTCCTTCGGCACCGTTCCTGTCACGTCCACTCGCATTCCAGGAGACAAGTATAGCACATTCCAGCGGAACTAGCGGCCGGCGCGCTGCACCGCCTCGGCGACACGGCGCAGCAGCGCGGCCGTCGCCGGCGGCTTCGGATACGCCTTCGGCCCCTTGTAGTCGAACTCCTTCAGCACGGCGGCCAGCGCCGCGTCGATGCGTCCTTCCGCGCGCAAACGCTGGATCTTCTCGGAGAGGTTGAGGCCGTTGCGCAGCGCAAGAAGACGCAGCGACGGGCCGTCGGGATAGGTGAGGTACGTGCCCCCCGCCAGCCAGCGCCCGAACCACGGCGAGTAGTTCGAATCGCTGTTCGGATTCGCCGGCCACGAGCAGTAGGACCAGCGCATGAAGCCGTCCAGATCCATTGCGCCCGGATACACGCCCAGCCACATGCTGTTGATCGGCGGCTGCTTCATGATCATGCAGGGATTTCCGCCCGCCACGTAGACCGTGGTCGTGCGCCCCTGCGCGCGCCGCGCCGCCGTCT